>JAYEFG010000063.1:0-9645 GCA_034658595.1 Fidelibacterota bacterium
TCTCCACATTCAAAATGTTCAAGTTAATCCCCTGTGATTTGATTGGTTTAATCCTGATTCATACAAATTGAATTTTGTAAATTGTATGAGGTAAATGCTAAAATGAAGGAGGTTCAATGGCTTTGCTTAATCAAGAGGAAGTTCAGTCCGCAATAGAAAATATTGAAGGCTGGATCTATACAGATAGTGCTATTCATAAAACGATCACTTTTGATTCTTATATGGATGGAATACAATTTGTTAATCAACTCGCGGAACATGCTGAAGCCATCAATCATCATCCTGATCTTACCGTAGGATGGTGCAAAGTCGGCGTTACATTTACTTCCCACGATCAAGGTGGTGTGACGGATCAATGTATAGCAATGGCTAAGGCCGTTGACTCCCTTTTATAACTAAATCAAAATAAATTCATGAAAAAAAATCTTTTTACCCTTCTATTTCTTTGTTCATTTTTAACTAGTCAAAATATCACATCCGCCGTTAAAGCATCTTCTGATCCTGTCATGGATGGGGATGTGTTGAATGATCCGGCTTGGGCCAATGTGCCGGAAGTAACTACCTTTATTCAAAAAACGCCGGATGAAGGGCAGTCCGTTTCCGAAAAGACTGCCGTAAAAGTCATGTATACTGAAAAGACATTTTATGTTTCTGTAGTTTGCTACGATACCAACCCCGGAGAAATTTTCATCTCTGATACACGGCGAGATTCACCCCTCAATAATTCAGACAGTTTTTCATTTATAATTGATACATTTAAAGATTTCCAGACGGGGTATCTTTTTGGTACGAATCCTGCAGGGATTGAATATGACGCCCAGATCACCGGTGGCGGAGAAGGGGGGAGTATGATGCGCCGGTTCAGCATGGGGACAGGAGGCGGTTTCAACGTAAACTGGGATGCTGTTTGGGAAGTTAAATCGCAAAAAGGAGATTTTGGCTGGAGTGCCGAATTTGCCATTCCATTTAAAACACTTCGCTATGCAACCAATAAGGATCAGTCTTGGGGAATTAATTTTGAACGGGTAATTGCACGGAAAAAAGAGGAAGCCCATTGGTCACCCATTTCAAGGCAGCATACAATGAATCGTTTGGTCTCGGCCGGAACCTTGACACACATGAATGTTCCTGCTTCCCGTAATATTAAGATTCTGCCCTATGTATTGGGTCAAAACAATGTAAACAAGAGTGAAACCACATCAAAATCCAGCGATGGAAACTTTGGATTGGATGCAAAATTAAGTATAGGGTCTTCAATGTCCTTGGATCTAACCTATAATACTGATTTTGCCCAAGTGGAAGCAGATGAACAGCAGATCAACCTGGATCGGTTTAGTTTATTTTTTCCTGAAAAGCGGGCCTTTTTTTTAGAAAATGCAGGTCTATTTTCAGTGGGGTCGGGAGGTGGATTCTTCGGTCCCGATATTGAAATGTTTTTCAGTCGCCGTATAGGTGTTGGCCCAGGCGGAGCGCCAGTTCCCATCCTTGGTGGCGGAAGGCTTACGGGTACAGCCGGCGGAATGAAAATTGGTATGTTGAGTATGAGGACTGAGGCGGTGAAAGATATTACAGAAGCCAATCAATATTCAGTTTTCAGGTTGAAAAAGGAACTGCCCAACCGCACCCATATTGGTGCAATGTATACCGCTTTAGACCACATGGGCACCGATGGTTATGTAAATAATGCTTATGCTTTTGATGCGCAAATAGGGATTGGCGAATTGAGCAAGATTGTTGTTTTTGGAGGATTAACTGAAACACCTGAAATGGATAAGGATAATGCTTATGCCTACAGGATGGAAATTGCGCGGGACACAAAACAAATTTCTACAAATGCGTCTTATACTGAAGTGGGCGCTAGCTTTAATCCCGAAATGGGATATTTAAAGAGAGAAAATTATCGAAAATGGTCCGGGCGAATTTTTACCCGATTTCGTCCTGAAAATAAATTTGGCTTATTAGAAATCAGGCCCCATGTCAATTATGATGGTTATTGGAAGTTAGATGGATTTCAGGAATCGGGAAGATGGCATATTGATAATCATTGGGAGTTTCGATCGGGATTTGAAATACATACAGGAACCAATTTAGTTAAAGAAGGTGTTATCGAAGTTTTTGAAATATCTGACAGTGTTTTTGTTTCCGCAGGAACTTATGATGACCAGGAAATTCAAATTATGATTATGACGAACCAAGCTAAACCGATCAGTTTCAGCTCGATGAATCGTATCGGTGGATTTTTTGGTGGAGATCGAATCAACATCACACCCACAGTTCGTTTGCGCTACAAAGATCGATTCACATCTGAATTTAGTTCCAATTTTAATAAAGTCAATTTACCCGGCGGTAATTTTACCACCAATTTACTTCGGGCACGTCTTACGTATTCTTTTACGCCGAAAATGTATATTCAATCTCTCCTTCAATATAATAACCAATCAGATCAATGGTCTATGAATTGGCGGTTTATCTGGCAGCAGTCCGCCGCCACAGGATTATACCTGGTGTATAACCAGACCCAGGATTATGACGGAATTCCAATTGAAAAGAGCACCAAATCTTTCGTGGTAAAATACAGTTATTTATTTGATGCATTGAATTAAGGTAGTAAAAGGGCACCCCTTTCAATGCCAATATTATTATAAAATCCATAGTGAATTATTTAAACATTAATGGGAACAGAATATGTCTTTAGATCAAAGGCATGACTATTGGTCATCTAAAATTGGTGAGTCGGTTATTGGCGAATGGCATGAAATGACATCGGATTATGAATTGCCCGTGGTAGGGGTGAGGCAAATTGTGAATTATGGATCCAATAAGGTCCAGTTTATGAACCCGATAAAACCTCTAGATAATATCCGTTCGAATTAACATATTATCCATGTAGAAAAAATGAGACGGACTGTTCAGCGGATTATCAAAGAAATCACTATCGAAATTGATAGTGCGAGAAAACCGGACTGTGTGGCTGAAACGGTTACACTGTTATATTTTTAATTTTTATTAAGCTATAGAATTTACTTGACCTGTTAGCTCATTTTTATTGTATATTACTAACACCGTTAGATTAAAAGCCTTAACCATGAAGCAAGTGATGGAAGCATCGGCCAAACGGTGGAATCAGGAGGTTGACGAAAAAGCGGTAAAGGCCCAGGAAGAAGCAATTATTAAACATTTTTATACCAAATCTGATGCCTTTTATACATCTGGCCGTGTCCTTGATCAGGGCATTATTGATCCTCGGGATACACGGAAAATTATCGGCATTGTTCTCGATACTTGCCTGGAAGCAAAACGCCGAAAGCTGAAACCAAATAGTTTTGGTATTGGGCGAATGTAAATTATTATGGAAAGAAAAATATCATGACGCCATTACCTGAAAAAGATAATTTAATTTTGGAATTGGCGGATAGCTGGGTAACAATTTGGTTTAATCGCCCGGATAATCGAAATGCATTATCAGTTGGAATGGTAAATGATTTAAAAGACACACTCGAATCAGTGCGTGATGATCGTTCGGTACGTGGGGTTACATTTCGGGGGAAAGGAGGTGTCTTTTGTGCCGGCGCAGATTTAAAAGGTCTTAAAGCATTATTTGAGGAAGATGCTGAGAAAGAAGAATTGGTCAAGTTCAGCGTTGAAATAAGTCACCTTTTTGATTTGATTAATACCATGCCTCAAGTCACTGTAATGGTCATTGAGGGTGCTGCCATGGCCGGGGGATTTGGACTAGCCTGTTCAGGAGATGTGATTATTGTCCAAAAAGATACAAAATTTGCGTTAACTGAAACGATGATTGGCCTTTCACCTGCACAAATTTCCCCATTGGTTATTCATCGATTGGGGTCTGCTTTGGGTAGACGTCTCATGTTAACCGGCGCACGATTAAATGGGGAAGAAGCCGCCCAGATCGGGTTAGCTGATTTTGTGGGGGCAGATGAATTTGAAATGGCGGAACTAGAGCAAAAAATTAAAACCCAAGTGTTGCGATGTGCACCGGGAGCAGTTGGGATTACAAAAAACTTTATAAAAGAAATTCCCCATTTAACTAAAGAAGAAATGATTGAATTGGCTGCGAATAGTTTTGCAGAATGTATCCTGAGTGACGAAGGTCGCGAAGGCATTACGTCTTTTGTTGAAAAACGAAAACCCAAATGGGCCAAGTAAACAATCTTTGATTAAGGAATAAAAATGCAGTCTACTGATGAACATAAAGCGTTAACCAAAACAGTCCGCGGTATTGTTGAAAAATTCGATAAAGGGCTCATAACCCGATGGGTGCATATTTTACCTTTTGCTAATGCTTTTTCGAAGATTTCTGTAAAAGTACATTTCTAAGCGTAAGTCTCCTAAAACAACAGCTGAAGTACGAATATGAAGGGGCTTCTAATTATAGAAGCTCCTTTTTTTAATATCAATTGTAGAACAAATAAATAACTAAACGTACATTTCAAATTAATAATGACTTCATTATTTACTGACATCAGCCAGGAAGTTGTAAGCGGCATTGCCCTGGGCTCCATCTATGCCCTGATCGCCCTTGGCTTCATCCTAATTTATAAGGCAACGGAGGTGGTCAATTTCGCCCAGGGTGAATTGATGATGGTGGGGGCTTATGTTAATTTTTTCCTCATCCAGGCATTCACTGGTAGTTTGGGCGTTCCAACAATTTGGACATTCATATTTGGGTTGATCGGTTCCATGATATTTGCCGTGATTTTTGGCTGGTTTCTGGATATGATCATCAATCGGCCCATGCGGGATGAACCGGTTTTTTCCATTATTATGGCCACCATCAGTATTGGGATTGTTCTACGGGCCTTGGTGGGGCTTATTGCCGGTCCCATGAGTTTAGTGCCCAAGTCTCCTTTTGGAGGTGCTTATATTGAATTGGGCGGTATAATTATTTCTGTTCTGGATTTATTTATTATTGGCAGTGCTGTTGTTCTGGTATCCGTTTTTTATTATTTTTTTAACAGGACACGCTGGGGGATTGCCATGCAGGCAACGTCAGAAGATCCCATTGCGGCCCAATTGATGGGTGTGCCGGTTACAAAAGTCTATTCCCTCGTATGGATCTTTGCTGCGATTGTGGCGGCAGTGAGCGGCGTTTTATTGGCGCCCCGCGCCGCAATCCTGGATACGAATATGGGATTTTTGGGATTGAAAGCTTTCCCCGCAGCCGTGTTAGGTGGGTTCGGTTCTATCCCCGGCGCAATCATCGGCGGCGTCATCCTGGGTGTGATTGAAACAATCAGTATGGGTACCCTGTCATTTCATTTTAGTTGGGTAAAAGAAATCAATGATATCATTGTATGGATCGTGCTCATTGCTGTACTGATGATTAAACCGACTGGAATTATGGGGACGGAGGAAATTAAAAAAGTCTGATGAAAGGCCGCTACCAAGACGAAAACCTGAAGTGGATTCCCGCCTTGATCGCATTGGTAATCCTGCTGCCTTTTATGTTGAAGGGAATGACTTTCAGTTATAAGTATTACCTCTACATTTTGAATACCATTGGGATTTATATTATTCTCACTGTGGGATTGGATATCCTTTCTGGCTACACAGGATTGATTTCCCTGGGGCATGCAGGCTTTTTGGCCATTGGCGCCTATACATCGGCAATCCTGGTTGACCAGGTTGGGCTTCCATTTGGCTTGTCTCTAATTATTTCACCCCTAATTGCCGGATTATTTGGTTTTGTTATCGGTTTCCCGGCCTTACGCATATCAGGAATGTATCTTGGGCTAACCACTATGGGATTCGGCTTCATCATACGGCGATTAATTATTGCCCTGCGGGAATGGACCCAGGGATCCGGGGGATTGGTGGTGTCATCTCCGGAGTTGTTTGGTTTCACCATCAAGGGAGATTGGGCCAATTATTTTCTCGTCTGGACATTTGCTGTACTGACGATTGTTGCCTCCCGGCGAATGATGAAATCCAAGATCGGCCGTGCCTTTATGGCCATCCGGGATTCGGAACAGGCTGCAGAAGCATCGGGCATTAACCTGGCCCAATATAAAATGATGTCTTTTTTCATCTCAGGCGTTTTCGCCGGGTTAGCCGGGGTCCTCATGGCCCATACAAATCACTTTATCTCAACTGATCACTTTGACAATATGCTTTCAATTTATTTTATCATTATGGTTCTGGTGGGGGGGATTGGTTCCATCTACGGCGCCGTATTGGGTACAATTTTTATTGTATTCCTGGAAAACCTGATTGTACCGGTTATTGAGGAATTGCTGCATGCAATGTTTCAAGTGGAAGCAGGAGATATTGAATCACTTATTTTCGGACTCATAATGTTTCTATTTATTATATTCCAACCCACAGGGTTATATGGAATGTGGCTTAAGGTGCGTATTTACTGGAAACTTTTTCCATTTAACCCGAAACAACGATTCACATAATCATTTTGGATGGAGGTCTAAAGATGAAACGAATAAATGCAATAATCATAATTACGATTACACTGGTCATGTTTGGCTGCGATGGTCCAGCGGGCTCACCCGGTATCACAGACAATGAAATATTGATCGGCAATGTACAGGACTTAAGCGGTCCCATGAAGGAATTGGGTCAAATAATCCCGGCCGGGTCCAACCTGTATTTTGACTTTATCAATGGCAACGGCGGTGTCCACGGTCGCCAGATCAAAATGATCATAGAGGATGCCCAGTACAACCCCCAAAAAACAGTTATGGCCGTTAAAAAGTTAATTGAAAAGGACCAGGTTTTCTGCCTCTATAATGTGATTGGCACATCACCAGCTGAAGCAGTTCGTCCCCTATTAGCAGAGTCGAAAATCCCCTTAATTGCACCTGCAACACAATCGGGTACCATGTCTGATATGAGTCGTCCAGCTGCTGAATATATTTTTCATACGGATACGGGTTATGATATCCAGGCAGGTATTTTAATTGACTATGTTAAGGGAATGGATGAAAATGCTGTGATTGGCGTCATTTATCAGGATGATGATTATGGCGAAAATGTATTAAAAGGCGTTGAAGAGTCAGAAGCAGAGATGGGAATAACAGTTCAAAAAGAAAGTTTCCAACGGGGTGCTACCGATTTTGCAGGTCAAGTGATGAACCTGATGAAAGGTGGATGTACTCATGTAATAATTGCAGGTATAGTAAAAGAACCCATCATTATTATGAAAACGGCCGAAGCGATGGGGTATGCTCCTCAGTTTATGGGTATCAGCCCCACCATGGATCACCGTGTGGCCTTGGCCGCGGGACCGGCGGGTGAAGGATTTATTGCAGCCAATTTTGCTAATCTTTGGAATTCAGATTATGAAGTACCCAGGCTTTACCGCGAATTGTGCGAAAGAGGGGGTGTACCCAAGGCGATGATGGGTATGTATCACTATTATGGATTTACCACTGCCATGGTTTTAGTCGAAGGCTTAAAACGGGCCGGGAAAAATCCCACGCGGAAAAAACTGATCCGCGGCATGGAAACATTCAACAATTGGGATGGTGCAGGTACGCAACCATTAACATACAATAGAAATGATCATGGTGGTGCAGAGGCGGTGATCTTGGTTCAGGTTAAAGATGGTGTTCAAATACCCATTACTGACTGGATAAAATAAACGTAAAGTAAAATAATTATGGGGCATCAATATTATTGGTGCCCCATTTTTTTGATTATGAATCAACTAGTCGTTAATAATGTAACCATGCGTTTTTCTGGTGTGGTTGCCCTGAGTGAAGTATCCTTGAATGTGAATCAAGGTGAAATATTTTCATTGATTGGTCCCAATGGTTCCGGGAAATCCACCTTGTTCAACTGCATCAATGGATTTAATCGTCCCCAAGAAGGAGGTATTTCCTACAATGGAAGTAATCTCTGCAAAACAGCATCCCATGATGTTATTAAAACGGGTATTTCCCGCACATTTCAAAATATCCAAAATGTACCCTATATGACTGTACTGGATAATGTCCTCTTAGGTGCCCACAGCCGAATTAGTGCAAAATTTACACTCAATAGGTGGTTTGTTAAATCCTATCGTGAAAAAGAAGAAGCATTGGCATTAGAAATCATGGACTTCCTGGGCATTGCCAATTATGAATCAAAATACATGAGTGGTCAGCCCTATGGAATTCAAAAACTGGTTGAAATTGCCAGAGCCTTGGTGCCCAAACCGCAATTAATTTTAATGGATGAACCAGCCGCTGGAATGAATGAGCAGGAGACCTTTGAAATTGCTAAAATCATCAGTGAAATTCGAGACCAGTTGAATATCACCGTTATGGTGGTGGAACATGATATGAATTTGGTTATGAGTATTTCAGACCGTATTGGGGTATTGGATTCAGGTAAAATAATTACTATTGGATTACCGGACGAGGTAAAAGCACATCCAAAAGTATTGGAAGCCTATCTCGGGGAGGGTTTTGATGCTTAGACTTATTGGTGTTGAAACCTATTACGGAAAAATAAAAGCACTCCATGGTGTGTCTTTGGAAGTGTTGGAGGGACAGCTGGTATGTATTCTCGGGGCAAATGGTGCAGGGAAATCAACGATCCTGAAAACCATCAGCGGACTGGTTGAGCCGGAATATGGCACCATTCATTTTAATGAAAAACGCATAGACCGGATGGATACAGAAGAAATCGTAAAATTAGGGATAGGTCATGTACCGGAGTGGCGACGGATATTTTCAGAATTAACCGTTGAGGAAAACCTTCAAATGGGCGGATTTCTTCTGAAAGATAAAGATTTAATCCATGAAAGAATGGAAGAAGCATTTCACCATTTTCCCATCCTGAAAAAACGCCAAGCCCAACAGGCGGGTAAAATGAGCGGTGGGGAACAGCAAATGCTGGCCATCTCCCGGGCACTAATGCTCAAGCCCAAACTGCTTTTATTAGATGAACCATCCCTGGGGTTGTCACCAATCCTCGTTCAGGATATTTTTGCTACAATTAAAGAATTGCATAAAAGCGGTGTTACCATTCTGATGGTAGAGCAAAATGTAAACCAGGCATTAAAAATAGCGGATTACGGTTATGTTCTCACTACGGGAAAAATATTTTTGAGTGGTACATACGAAGAATTATTGGAAGAAGAAAAAGTACGGGAGCAATATCTGGGCGAAGGAAAATATAACCGTCGGGCAAAAGTGTGGAGCGGCTGATGCAGATTGATTATAATATCTACAATACCATTTCCAAATTGTTTTGGCGGCAGGTAACAGATTTTTCTGATAATATATCGATTTGGGAAAAACAGGATGGTTTATGGAAATCCCTAACCTGGGGTGAGTATGGTGCAATTTCAAGAGATATTGGAAATGCATTGCTTGCATCGGGAATTCGAAAAGGGGATAAAATATCCATCTTGAGTCAAACCCGGCCTGAATGGGTTATGTGCGATATGGGGATTATTTCTATCGGATGTGTTACAGCACCTATTTACCACTCGAATACCAATGAACAGGTTTTTTATATCGCTGACCAAAGTGATAGTATATTAGCCATTGTAGAAGATCAGGAACAATTAGATAAAATGCTGGCTATTTGGGACCAATTGACCAACATCAAAAAGATAATCGTATTCGATCATTACTACCCCACAGATCTACCAAATGTCTACTCGTTAAAATCATTTAT
>JAYEFG010000064.1:0-2665 GCA_034658595.1 Fidelibacterota bacterium
TATTCTCATTTGGCTCTTCATTTTTTCAAAGGTATTTATTATATCCATGGAGTGGGCTTCGGGGCAAACGAAAAACAGGCTCCTCCAACGTAAAACACTTCCGCTTTTCAATAATTTAGGTAAGATCGCCATCGGCCTTTTTGGCGCTTATTTCATCTTCCTGAGCTGGGATATTAATATAAACGGTATCCTCGCTTCTGCCGGTGTCCTGGGTGTAGTACTTGGTTTAGCGGCCAAAGATACAGTGGCCAACTTCTTTGCAGGCATTTTCCTCATGGCGGACTCGCCTTTCAAAGAAGGGGATTATATTTTACTGGAAACAGGCGAACGGGGTTATGTGAAAAGTATGGGTCTCCGATCCACACGATTTATGACACGGGATGATATTGAAATCACCATTCCAAATTCCGTCATTGCATCCTCAAAGATTGTGAATGAAAGCGGCGGTCCTGAAGATATTGAACGGATTCGAATTACACTATTGGTGGCTTACGGTTCAGATATTGATGAAGTGAAGGAATTATTAAAATCCATCGCTTTGGCCAATGATAATGTACAAAAGGAACCGGTACCCCGCGTGCGATTCAGGGAATTCGCTGAATCGGGCATTCGGCTTCAATTATTATTTTGGATTTATAAACCGGAGATTCGCGGCCGAACGGTGGATGCAGTCAATACAGAAATCTATAAGCAATTCGCTTCCAATAATATTTCGATCCCCTACCCCACGATGAAGGTGATAATGCCGGAAAAAGAAAGTGCCTCGTGATCGGCAGTTTTCTATCCAGGCATACCTCCCCTTTCTCTTAAAAACGCAAAAAACTCTCGTCGGCTTTGGGGACCATACTCCCGCCAGGTCGGCAATGGATTATCCCCTAGGTTCGCCTGCATTTTAGCAATATCATCTTCTGTAATGGCACAGCGGATTTCATCTACATCCACTTCATAAACTTTCGCCGCATTGAGTCCAAAGATACCTTTTCGTATTTCGTCCGTAATCGCCGGGTACCCATAGCGTTCCTGAAATTCCTCCGAAATTTGGAAGGTGCGAAAGGCTCTTATCTGGTCCTGGGGCGTACCATACCAAATGGAGTCGGTCCCCCAGACAACGCGCTCCTTCCCAACATATTTGAGCAACTTGCCTATCACATGGGCCGACTGGTCTGATCGGGTCATCAAAAAGCGCCAGGTGCTTCCCAGTTCGGCATAAACATTACTGTTGGGGGGGATGCCGTTGTCTTGCAGCGATTTTATCAGGCGATCCACGCCCAGTGGGTTTTCAGAGTCGTATTCATCTTCCCTAATGGCTGTCTCAAATCCTGAATGATAAACAATAAAATTCATATCTGGATAGGCCTTAGCCACAACCCCAATGTCATCCGGAGAAGCAAAAGCGGGATCAAACCCAGATAAGGGAAATCCTTTGTGTGCACAGATTAATTTTACACCGAGGCTGCGGGCTTTTTCGATAAAGGGGATACCTACAGCTTCGTCATCCAATCGCCAATTGCCCACAGGTGTGTACACTTTCCATGCTGATATTTTTTGTTTCTCAAGCAGGTTTTCCATGCCATCCAGTTGGGACTTACCCCTTTCCGGCATGACCAATCCATGGAGCAGGAGTCGTTTTGAATTGGACATATTATCGAAAACCTCCCGGGTTTGGGCCGCCTCCTCAGCTTCAAGCGGATTAAGATTAAGTTCTGCTGGTACCGCTGACAGGACAGCCACAGTGGTATCGCTGTTCACGAACATTTCCCGTAAATAATGTTTTACGCTGAAACAATCTACACGGTCCGGCTCACCGCAATAGCTTTGAGGCAACGATCGTAGAAAGCTTGACCAGCCCGGTGAATATTGTCGCCACCTTCCATCGGGATTCACATGATGGGTTTGGATATCAAAGATAAATTCATCCCCACTGATAATTTCACAAGCTTTATCATCATCAATGGTGGATTCTTTATCGGCGCCAAAAAGTCCGCCCGTACAGCCATAGGCCATGTTCATAACCCACAGGGCTAAAGCGCTCCCACAGGCACTTTCAACAAACCGGCGGCGCGTTATTCCAAGTTTGCGCGCGTGTTCATCCGCTAATCCCCAATAATGACTGGTGGCCCGCCGATCTAATTCTGTTGCTAAGGATGGGATGTATTCCCCATTGCAGCCGTGGTTAAAGGGAATTGGTATTTGGAGGGGCAGTTCTATGCGACTCTTTTTCATCACAATAACAATGGATTCAGGTAAAACTTACACACGGCTGCACCAATATAATTGTGACTTTTATAAATAAAAACCCCGCAAAAATACGGAGGTTTTTCTGAGCGAGAGACCGGACTCGAACCGGCGACAACCACGTTGGCAACGTGGAGCTCTACCAACTGAGCTACTCTCGCAATTTTCTTAAAAAACCCTGCCTGTCGCCAAACGGGGCCGAAATTTAAAGTTGTTTTAAACCCTGTCAAATTGATTTTGGAAAGAATTCCAGTCGTCTTTCCTGCCGGTTGAGTATTACCAGGGACATGGTTAAATAAACAATATCCCGTAAGATAGTCTCCAACCCAATTTTGTCTCCCCCTTCCGCAGTCACCGAAAAACAGCCGCACTCAATACTGATCCCCCTTGCCAGGGCCTGGGAGATTGCGAATATAAATACCACGTTCAT
>JAYEFG010000065.1:0-9587 GCA_034658595.1 Fidelibacterota bacterium
TTGGGATTCCGTCCAACCTTCGAGGAAACCGATTTTGTAATGGAAGTTCACTTTTTCGATCTGGAATTGGATGATCTCTACGGAAAAAAAATTACTGTAGAATTTTTAGAACGGATAAGAGACGAGAAAAAATTCCCTGTCCCCCAAGATTTAATTAAACAGTTAAAGAAAGATAAACAATTCTGCATGAGATTGATGCAGAAATATAACTAGGAGACAAAATGTCCTTAACAAACGAACAAAGACAAGAAATTGTCAAAAAATTCGGTAAAGATAAAAATGATACCGGATCAACCAAAGTACAAGTTGCTTTATTAACAGCCAGGATCAGATACCTGACTGAACATGCCAAAAAAAATAAAAAAGATAACCATTCCCGACGTGGGTTGGTTATGCTGGTTTCCCAGCGAAAAAAACATTTAAAATATCTCCGTCGAACGAATCCGGATGGATATTTGAATGTGACACAAACATTGTCCATTCGCCGCAATTAATACAGAAAATAAGAGAAAATAATGAAAAGACAAGAATTAACAATCAATGGGAGTACGCTCTCGATTGAGACCGGACAAGTTGCACGTCAATCGTCCGGATCAGTTATCGTTACCCACGGCTAAACAGCCATTTTGGTAGCGGTGAATGCATCGAAAGAAGCACGTGAAGATATTGATTACTTCCCTTTACAAGTTGAATACCGTGAACGCCATTATGCCGGCGGAAAAATCCCTGGTGGATTTTTCAAAAGGGAAGCACGTCCTTCCGAACATGAAATTTTAACTAGTCGATTAACAGACAGACCCATTCGTCCCTTATTCCCGAAATCATTCAAATGTGAAACACAGGTAATCATTACCGTTTTATCCAGTGATGGAGAAAACATGGCCGATACATTGGCTGGTGTTGGTGCTTCTGCCGCATTAATGATTTCAGATATACCATTTAAGGGTCCAATTGCTACCGTACGCGTTGGACGTATTGATGGTGAATATGTCGTAAATCCAACACGATCTCAAATGGAAGATTCGGATATGGAAATTGTTGTTTCCGGAAACGAGCAAACCATTGTGATGGTAGAAGGTGAAGCAAAACTTATCACGGAGGAAGAATTTCTGGATGCCATGAAATTTTCCCAGGGGCCGATCAAAGAATTAATTTCTCTCCAGAATGCTCTTATAAGTGAACTCGATGTTGTTAAACGGGAAATTTCTGAAGAAGAAACCGACGAAAATTTGGCAAAAGCAATATCGGATATCGTATCTGCCAAGATTGCCGCTGCGATTAGAACAGGCGATAAGCATGATCGTGAAAACCTAATCACTGCTCTTAAAGAAGAAGCGCATGAAGCATTCCTAAATTCACATCCTGAATCAGAAAAAATGATCAGTAGCTTTGTCAACGATCAGTTGAAAGAAGCTTTCCGTGAACAGATTCTTTCTGATGCGGTGCGTTCTGATGGTCGTAAAACCACAGACATTCGTCCAATTACCATTGAAACAGGCATTTTGCCTCGCACCCATGGTTCGGCCTTATTTACCCGTGGAGAAACACAGGCAATTGTTGTCCTTACAATGGGAACCCCAAGGGATGAACAGATTATTGACAGCATGGATCTGGATACAAAAAAGAAATTCTTCCTGCACTATAATTTTCCTCCTTATTGTGTCGGTGAAACAGGGCGTGTTGGTTTTACCAGCCGGAGGGAAGTAGGTCATGGCAACCTGGCTGAGCGTGCCATTAAAGAGATTCTCCCTGAATATGAAGATTTCCCATATACGATTCGAATCGTATCTGAAATCACGGAATCGAATGGCTCTTCTTCAATGGCATCCGTTTGCGGTGGTTCTTTGGCCTTGATGAATGCCGGAGCTCCATCAAAAGGTCACGTTGCCGGTATTGCTATGGGACTCATCAAAGACGGGGACCGCTATGCTGTGCTGAGTGATATCCTCGGTGCTGAAGATCATCTTGGCGATATGGATTTCAAAGTGGCCGGTACCCGTGATGGAATATCCGCCATCCAATTGGACCTGAAAATCGAAGGTATCTCTTTCGAATTGATGGAAGAAGCGCTGGCACAGGCCAAAGCAGGGCGAAACCATATTCTGGACATTATGTATGAAGCAGTTCCTGAACCCATGGAAATGTCTGCATATGCTCCGAAAATACTGTCATTGCAGATCAACCCTGAAAAAATTGGTGGCTTAATTGGTCCCGGTGGAAAAACGATCAAAAAGATTATAGCCGATACCGAATGTGATGTAAATGTCGATGACGACGGAATCGTTACTGTTGCCAGCCTTGATTTAAAGCGATGTCAGGAAGCAATTGAAATTGTTCGTGCTATTACACTCGAACCTGAGGTAGGGATGGAATTTGACGGAAGTATCACAAGGCTTATGAGTTTTGGTGCGTTTGTTGAATTTGCGCCAGGCCGTGAAGGATTAATCCATATTTCTGAAATGGAATGGCATCGTGTGGAAAAAGTAGAAGATGTGGTAAAGCCAGGAGATCCTGTTCGGGTTAAACTTATTAAAGTTGACGATCAAGGCAGACTGGACTTTAGCCGGAAAGCATTGCTTGAAAAACCGGAAGGATGGGTGGATCGTCCACCAAGGCAAAGATCAAGTAATAGCCGAGGAAATCGTCATGGGGGTGGTGGAAGACGTCCTTTCAGAAGAAATTAATCCACCAATTATAGAATAACGATTATGATCATTGGCACACCTAAAGAAATCAAATCCCATGAAAACAGGGTAGCACTCACCCCTCACGTGGCGCTGGAATTAACCAAATCCGGCCACCAGGTTTTGATCGAAAAAAATGCGGGAATTTCGTCAGGATTTTCCGATGACGACTATCAGACAGTTAACTGCAAACTCGTAGATGAGGCCGGCGAAATATTCCAAGATGCTGAAATGATTGTAAAGGTCAAAGAGCCGCAGGCGGAAGAAATGTCCATGTGTCATCAAGATACGACCATGTTTACTTATTTTCATTTTGCGGCAGATGAATCATTAACCAAAGGATTTCTTGATTCGGGTGCAACAGCAATTGCCTACGAGACGATTATGCTGGCTGATGGTTCACTACCATTATTGGTACCCATGAGTGAGGTTGCGGGCCGTATGTCCGTTCAAGAGGGGGCCAAATATTTGGAGAAATTCCACGGTGGTAGAGGAAAGTTATTGGGTGGTGTCCCAGGTGTAGCACCTTCCAATGTTACCATTTTGGGGGGTGGTGTTGTAGGAACCAATGCGGCTCATATCGCTTCGGGGCTGGGCGCCAATGTAAATATTCTTGATGTAAACTTAAATCGCCTGCGTTACCTGGATGAAATTATGCCTAAAAATGTGCGGACGATTTACAGTAATCAATACAATATTCAGGAATTATTACCAAGGACGGATTTGCTTATTGGTGCTGTCTTGATACCTGGATCAAAAGCACCCAACCTTGTTACCAGAGAAATGTTGGGAATTATGCAGGAAGGGACTGTAGTGGTAGATGTAGCTGTAGACCAGGGGGGATGTATTGAAACCTGCAAACCCACTACCCATGAAGATCCTATCTATGAGGTTGACGGAATTATCCATTATTGTGTAGCAAACATGCCGGGCGCTGTGCCATTTACCTCAACAACTGCTTTAACAAATGCTACCAACCCCTATGTGCAAAAACTGGCTAATCAGGGTATTCTAAATGCACTTAAATCAGATCAGGCTCTATTGCAAGGGCTGAATACTTACCGTGGATTGGTGACACATCAAGGAGTTTCCGATGCCTTTGAATTAGCTTATACGCCCCCAGATAAAGCAATAGCTTAAATCATTCCTTTTTCCTCTATAACTATTGTTTTTACATAGTTTCTTGATTAATATGAAGCATCAGTTGAATAGGAAAATTAGATGGACTCCAATCCTCAATCAATTAAAAAACTTTATTACTCCATTGGTGAAGTCAGTTCAATCACTGAGCTGAAACAGTATGTGCTTCGTTATTGGGAAACAGAATTTAAACAATTAAGCCCATCCAAGAATAAAGCAGGAAACAGAACTTATCGGCAAAAGGATATTGAACTCATCCTGCGCATTAAAGATTTACTTTATAGCCAAAAATTTACAATTGACGGGGCCAGAAAAATCCTCAGTGGGGAGAGGGGAGACTGGAATGAAAGTAATCAAAATTCTGATCACAAGGTTGGAGTTGATATAGAATTATTGATTAAAATTCGCAGCGAATTAAAGTCTATTTTAGACGATTTCCGCAAATAAAGATTACGGAGCGTGGCGCAGCCCGGTAGCGCACATCAATGGGGTTGATGGGGTCGCAGGTTCAAATCCTGTCGCTCCGACAAAAAATCAAGGTTATGGGGTCGTCCCGATACTATCGGTATCGCTCCGACTAAAAGGGGTCAACTCATAAATTACCGAATTTCCCCGGGTGAAAATCCTCGAATCTTTCGAAGCTTTTTTATTTTTCTAATTAACCTGTTCCGGCGATGGAATAATTTCTAATAGTTCAACCTGAAAAATCATGAAAGCCATGGGTCCGCCAGGACCATCTCCTGAACCGTAACCCAAATGCCCAGGGATATATAATTGATATTTTGCGCCGGGACTCATGAGTTGCAATCCTATTGAAAATCCCGGTACCACACGATTTACGGGAAATATTGCCGGTTCCCCGCAGGTATAAGAACTGTCAAATGTGCTGCCGTCAATTAATTTTCCTACAAAGTGAATTCTGACTTGATCCTTTGGTTTTGGTTTTTGGCCTGTTCCTTCATTAATGACCTTATATTGCAGGTCCAACCGCATTGCCAGATCCAAGCCAATGTCGTAACTCACTGAATCCACATGGCTTTCAATTTTAAGGTCCATTATTCCTTTTTTTTCTTTCTTTGATGCGCATGAAATGCAGACCAATCCAGTGGTCAAATTTGTTAAAAGCGTTTTCATTTAATTTCTTTAAAAATCGGGGGGAAATCTCTATCAAACCCAACTTGATTACAATATCTTTAAGTTTATTTTTTTAGAGGGAAGATAGTATAAATTCTTTGCCAATGTTTGACGCAATAAAGAATGATCCGGCTATATTTGAAATTACAATAGTGCTCATTATATTGGTCAGTGTGGCACTATGGCAAAAATTAAATCGAACAGCCATGATAATGGGGTTAGTATATTTTCTTTATTTAATTTTTATTGTTTTCAACTTTGTACCATCTATTGAACAGGTACCAACCGATGATTTTCAGGATAATGTTGTATCAAAGGAAATTAAAATAGATCCTATTCCAAAAGTTATAGATCAACCTGAAAAAAGTGAAATTAATGATGATGGATCAATTGATAATTCACAAAAGAGTATAAAAATTCAGGAAAAGACAAAGGCATTAACGGAAAATTCCGTGCAGGAAAAGACAGAATCAAATGAAAGGGATATTAATACAAATTTCATTGACAGTTTTCAAGAAAACCGAATTAAAGTAGTATTATTTCAAACTGGGCGGGACATTATTAATCGACAATTACTCAAACCTGATTCTCTGTTCAATCTCGATGACAGGAGAATTTATTGTATGACAAAGATCCAAAATCAGAATAATGGTAAAACGATATTTCACAAATGGTACCATGAAGGAAAACTTCGCGCCAGCATCGAAATGGAGATAGGCCGGTCTTACAATTGGCGGACCTGGAGTTATATTAACATACGCCCCGAAAGGGTGGGGAATTGGAAGGTTGTCGTGGTAGATACGCTTGGCATCAGTTACGATTCACTTTTATTTAAAATTAAAAATAATATGATTGAATGATATGAAATGGGTTCGTTATTTATACGATTGGGTATTAAAATGGTCCGATTCTAAATATGGCGTAACAGCGCTGGTCTGCATGGCTTTCGCTGAAGCATCATTTTTTCCCATTCCACCGGACGTTTTATTAATTGCTTTAGCCCTGGGTGCAAGATCAAGAGCAATGCAGTTTGGATTTCTTTGTTCGGCAGGATCAATCGCCGGTGCCATTTTTGGTTATAGTATTGGCCAATTTCTCTGGTGGAACGGGGGAGGAGGGTTCTCAGAATTGGCACAGTTCTTTTTCAATATTATTCCCGGATTTACCCAAGATATTTTTTACTCGATCCAGATTAAATATGAGGTGTGGAATTTTTGGATTATTTTTACCGCTGGGTTCACGCCAATCCCCTTTAAAATATTCACCATTACAGCAGGTGCATTTGATATCAATTTCCCCATGTTTTTAATCGCTTCCACAATTAGCCGATCCGCGCGGTTTTTGTTGATCAGTTGTTTAATCTGGAAATACGGGGAATCCATTCGTGGATTCATTGACCGATATTTCAATAAACTTGCAATCCTTTTCACCGTTCTTCTCCTTGGAGGATTTTTACTGGTTAAATATTTGATTTAATCCCCATCATTCATTTTGGCAGGTTGTTTTACGAGGGGAGAGCAGTCTAAATTTGGCCTCGATTTTGGCTTGTGTGCCCGCCTTCACTTTGTTTCGGCGGACAGGCAGCCCGGCGGGCCTATGGTAAAAAGTTACAAAGAGGTTAATGATAATCTGTGTTGATTTTGAAGAAAAATATTGAACATCGGGGTGTAGCGCAGCCCGGTTAGCGCGCGTCGTTCGGGACGACGAGGTCGGAGGTTCAAATCCTCTCACCCCGACTTTAAAGTGACTGGGAATTGGTAGCTGATGAATAGTTAACAGTTACCTATTTCTACTAAACTCAAACCAGACAATGAGTTACGATCATAAAAAGATAGAAAAAAAATGGCAACTTTATTGGGAAACCAATAAAGTATTTCGCGCAGAAGATATATCCGATAAACCTAAATATTATGTTTTGGATATGTTTCCCTATCCATCCGGAGCCGGACTCCATGTAGGACACCCATTAGGATATATCGCCACCGATATCATTGCCCGCTATAAACGTCATAATGGATTTAATGTACTCCATCCAATGGGGTGGGATGCTTTCGGCCTGCCGGCGGAACAATACGCCATCAAAACAGGAACACATCCATCAATCACCACCAAAAATAATATTGATAATTTTCGCCGACAAATCAAAATGCTGGGTTTTTCTTATGACTGGGATCGTGAAATAAATACCACCGATTCAAAATATGTAAAATGGACACAATGGATCTTTCTTCAGCTTTATAAAAAGGGGCTGGCTTACGAATCGGAAGTTCCGGTGAATTGGTGTCCTGAACTGAAGGCAGTTTTGGCCAATGAAGAGGTCGCGAATGGGAAATCGGAAATAGGGGGACATCCCGTATTTCGCGTGCCCATGCGCCAGTGGATGCTGAAAATCACGGAATATGCTGAATCTTTATTGGATGGCCTTTATGACCTCGATTGGCCCCACAGTATAAAGGAATTGCAACGCAACTGGATCGGCCGTTCCGAAGGGGCAAATGTCCATTTTCATATTCCTGCTATTGCTGAAAACCTGTCAGTATTTACCACTCGGCCAGACACCTTATTCGGTGCCACATATATTGTAATAGCTCCGGAACATCCATTGGTTGACCGTCTTGTTTCCCTTGAACAGCAAACCGCTGTTGAAAAATATGTTGAAGATGCATCCAAAAAATCTGAATTAGACCGCACGGAACTCAATAAAGAAAAAAGTGGAGTTTACCTGGGGGCAAATGCCATTAACCCCGCGAATGGGGAAGAGATACCGATTTGGATCTCCGATTATGTAATCATGAGTTATGGGACAGGGGCTATTATGGCCGTCCCCGGACAAGATCAGCGTGATTGGGATTTTGCGAAAGAATTCAATCTTCCAATCATCCGCACTGTTCAAACGCCAGTGGATTTTGGTGGGGATGCCTATATTGGCGATGGTTTGGCAATTAACAGCGATTTTCTCAATGGATTGAACATTCCTGAAGCCAAAACTAAAATTATTGAGTGGCTTGAGGAAAAAGGCCTGGGAGAGAACGCTGTACAATTCAAACTAAGGGATTGGCTATTTTCCCGGCAGCGTTATTGGGGTGAGCCAATACCCGTCATTCACAACAATGGTCAAACACTTCCGTTGGATGAGTCGGAATTGCCATTGGAACTCCCGAAAGTTGAAAAATACGAACCGACCGGAACAGGTGAATCCCCCTTAGCCAATATATATGAATGGGTTGAAGTAAGAGATATTAATGATAATATTATTGGACTTAGAGAAACAAATACTATGCCGCAATGGGCCGGGTCCTGTTGGTATTATTTGAGGTATATTGATCCTGGTAACTCAAAGAAAAGCTGGGATTCGGCAAAAGAGAAGTACTGGATGCCGGTTGATTTATACGTAGGCGGGGCTGAACATGCTGTATTACATTTGCTTTACGCACGTTTTTGGCACCATGTACTGTATGATTTAGGTTTTGTCTCAACCAAAGAGCCATTTCAAAAGCTTTTTAATCAGGGAATGATTTTGGGCCAAGACGGTTCAAAAATGAGCAAATCCCGGGGGAATGTGGTTAATCCGGATGATACTGTGGATATATATGGCGCCGATTCAATGCGCCTATACGAAATGTTTATGGGACCCTTGGATAAAGCAAAACCGTGGAGTACAACTGGTTTACAAGGTTGTTCGCGTTTCATTAACAAACTTTGGAATATTATTGTAACGGAATCCGGTGAAATTTCAGAGAAAATAACGAATGAAACTCCATCTAAAGAAACTGTTAGAATGCTTCACAGCATGATAAAGCGTGTTTCAGTTAATTTGGATAACCTCCATTTTAATACATGTGTTTCAGAATTCATGATTTTTACAAACCATATTCAATCACTGGAATCTATTAATAGCGATATCCTAAAAACCTTTATTGTATTAATGAACCCGTTTATGCCCCATATTGCGCAAGAATTATGGCAACTGTCAGGCCACGAAAATGAACTAACTTTTGAAAATTGGCCTAAATATGAAGAATCATTAATTTGGTCTAATACCATGAAGCTGGCGGTTCAAGTTAATGGAAAACGGCGTTCAGAAATTGAAGTTGACGCGGAATCAAAGGATGATACAATCATTAAGGCAGCTAAATCAGCGGATAAAATTTTAAATTTTATTGGGGGTAAAAAGATTGTTAAGGAAATATACATAAGAGGGAGGCTGGTTAATATCGTTGTGGAATAGTTATTAATATATACATTATTATACATAATATATATTATACATCAAACCCGGATATCATCCTTAAATTTGGATAGATTCTCACTAGAGCCAATAAGCATTATCTTTTGCCTTGAGGATAAAATAACTTCAGATCCCGGATTTAAAATAGAATTTCCGTCGCCGTCGGCGATTCCCACAATTAGCAGGCCATAGTTTTCTCTTAATTTACAATCGGCAATTGGTTTTCCATTTAATGCGGTGAGATGTTCAATAGCAAATTCTTCCAGTGAAAAATCGATAGCCATATCATCGGGAGTTTCAAGGGATACCGTATCCTCCACATATGGGCTGATTAATAATTCGGCCATGCGATGGCCGCCGGTGATATAAGGATTTACAACCTTATTAGCGCCGGCACGTTT
>JAYEFG010000066.1:0-9585 GCA_034658595.1 Fidelibacterota bacterium
TGTGGTTGAGCTATTGGATCCACAGCCGGGTGAAACCATTTTAGACGTTTGTGCTGCACCGGGAACAAAATCGGGATATATCGTAGAAAGAATGAAATCTAATGGTCAAATATATTCTTCAGATATAAGCCATAAACGAATCGAGTTGGGACAAAAAAGGACTAAAACATTGAAACTGCCAATTCAATGGGATTGCAAAGATGCCAGTTCAGATGACTTTCCAGTTGCTGATCGAATTTTAGTTGATGCACCCTGCACAGGCACCGGTGTAATTGGCAGGCGAATTGATATCCGCTGGCGTCGGGAAGCGAGTGATGTTCAATCTCTGGTAGAAATACAATCCGCAATAATAAATCATATGGCGCAATACTTAAAACAGGGTGGAATATTGGTTTATGCCACTTGTTCTCTTGAACATGAAGAGAATTGGAGTGTAGTTGAGTCGTTCCTTAAATTAAACGATAATTTCTCTCTTGAATCGGGAAAAAGCTTTATACCAAATAATTGGCTGAATCAGCAGGGATGCCTGGAAACATTTCCGCCACTTGATCGGGTTGACGGAATGTTTGCTGCACGACTATTAAAAAATGATTAATAAACTTATAAACTTTATTATCGCCTTGGGGGTAGTTGCGTTAGGATTAATTTTCATTTTTGATTGGTTCGTTATGCTGTCCTACGTTCGTCAGGATGAAAGCATAATAGTTATGGATGTTACGGGAAAGTCACTGGAACGTGCTTTAACAGAATTGGATGTGGAAGGATTTAAGGGTGTCGTTTACGATACAGTTTACACCTCGGATGTTAGTCCCCAAACCGTGGTTGACCAGTATCCATTGGCAGGAGAGAATGTAAAGCCAGGGCGCACCATCCGCCTGAAAATCGCCAGACCAGAGAAAATGATATTAGTTCCCAGTTTAGTGGGTCAATCCCGGAGGAGCGCCGAAATTTCTCTCCAGCAACTGGGTTTGAGGATTGACACGGTTTATACCGAATTCAATCCGGATTATCCAAGGGGAACAGTGGCTTGGCAATTCCCAAAAACCGGGGATCACATAAAAAAAGGCCTTGGTCTTCAAATTACAGTCAGCAAGGGATTACCTCCGGACTTTTTCCAGGTACCGCAATTATTTGGTCTAAGTATGAAAAAAGCCAAAGAAGAATTAATCAGGGCACGGTTAAAAGTAGGTAAAATTTCCTATCAGCAAAATGAAGATTTAGTGCCCTACACTGTTTTGGATCAATCAATCGCCCCGGGAACTGTCCTTGACCAGTCAACCCAGGTAGACTTGGTGGTAAGTATTTTGGATCTTCAGGATATTTTTGACAAACTTTCGAATGAAAAATGATCTCCATTAATGAAATATTACGAAAGTTGATTCACCTTTTTAATCTTATAATCCCTTTGGCTTATATTTATTTATTCCCCGAGAAATGGCAGTTTGTAAAAATACTATCTGTTTTTACGGGTATATTTATTCTAGTTGACATACTCCGGCATAGAGTAGGTTGGATTCGAACATTATTTAACACTGTATTTAAATCAATGCTAAGAAGCCATGAATTAGATGGAAAATTTACGGGGG
Source organism: Fidelibacterota bacterium (assembly GCA_034658595.1). GTDB lineage: Bacteria > Fidelibacterota > Marinisomatia > Marinisomatales > TCS55 > TCS55. Next base: position 1,587 of record JAYEFG010000066.1, read on the forward strand.
CAACCTGGGTCATGATTGGTGCTGTTGTATCAATCATATTATTCTCCAAGCCAGTTGCAGTAATTGCGCTAATTTTTATGAGCCTCGGTGATTCGGCAGCCGGTTTAATCGGCCAGCGGTTTGGCAAACATCAAATCTGGAATAAAACTTGGGAAGGATTTTTTGGCGGATTGATTATCTGTGTTATTATTGCTTTTAATTATCCCGCTTTACCCCTCACCGTTTCACTGGGGGGTGCATTTACTGCTATGATCATGGAATTGGTTCCAATTCCATTGGATGACAATTTTAAAATCCCCCTCGGATCCGGTGCAATCATGATGATGCTCTCTACGTCGATCTGATGTCTTTCTTATATTCGTCTGTATTATGGGGACTGGCAGCAGCATCCCTGCCCCTAATTATTCATTTAATCAGCATGAGGAATACAAAAACTGTTGACTTTTCTTCCATCCGTCATATTCAAGAGTTGGAGCATGAAACGATCCGCAAATTAAAAATACGACAGTGGGTTTTAATCGCTCTCAGGATGGGCATTATTTCAGCTTTGGTTCTGATGGTTTCGGGGCCAATCCAGATTCATGATTCAGCTTGGGTTCCCGGTGAAAAGGAATCAACCGCTATAATCGTAATTGATAATTCAGCCAGTATGGCAGTGACGGAGGATCGTTCCTCTTATCTTGATCGGGTGAAAACTCAATTGCCTAAAATTATTTCCAGTTTTGACGGTTTGGTAAATCTTTATGTTTATCAAACAACACCCGTTCAGGAAATATTTCAGGGTATCTTGGAAAAGGGAATGACAATTAACCCGGTTGATTGGGACATCCAACAGGCAGTCGGGCGGGACAAAATCTGGTCGGTTGTGGATTCTGTATTGAAAACGGTAGGAGACGCGGCCGTTAACCGGGAGTGTTTCATTTTAAGTGATTTTCCCAGTATTCCACCGTCTAATTTTAACACTGAATTCAATGAGTGGCGGTTTTATTGTATTGGCCAGGAGGCCTTAAAAGATAATGTATCTATTACGGATATTTCCGCTGTTAGCCAAATCAAACTCCCAAATCATTTATTGAAGCTGAAAACAAAAATTGAGAATATGGGTTCAATTGAAAAACGCAATATTCCTGTAGAATTATATCTAAACGAGGAAAGGGTAGGTCAGATCGTGTCCCATTTTCAACCGGGACGGAGTAAAGATTTTCTTTTTCAGGTTTACCCGGGGAAAAGCGGTGTAATACGGGGCAAACTGGAAATTCCCCGGGATGATTATCAGTTAGATGATCAACAGGCTTTTGAGTTAACAATTCCGGAACAAATTTCCTGCAAGGTAATTGCCAATTCCCAAGATGAACTATTCATGTTGAGGACTGTTTTAGAATCCATCAGTGGGAAGGAAAGATTCCTGGATGTGGAATTAAAAGTCATGGATAAAATTGCGAGTATTTATTTGGAAGAGACAGATGTTTTAATTCTCCAGGATCCGAAGGAATTATCTGCGTCTGCAGTTGAAGCCATAAAGCGCTTTCTGGGGAAAGGCGGCAGTATTCTATGGTTTTCGGGAGATAATTATGAAGGGATAAAGTCAATTTCCAAGTTCAACCTAAATCTGCCGATCTTCAGAGAAAAAGTTGAGTTAGAGGGTGAATCATTTTTTTCGGTTGGGGTTAGAGACAGGGATAACCCGATTCTTCAGGGATTGAATTTAAGGGATGTAGAATCGTCCCTCCCACAGGTATTCAGGTATAACAAGGTTGATTTCAGTACCAATAATAAGGTGATTTTTGCCTTAAACAATGATGATCCATTTTTTATTGAGATTCCCCATTCCGGAAGCCAAATTTATTATTTTACATCTCCACTGGATCTCAGGTGGAATGATTTTGGCATGAAGGGGTTACTTATTCCCTTGATTCATCGATTACTTATTTTGTCTGCGACGGATGAAATAAATACATCAATGGTAGAAGTTGGGGAAACAAAATATATTAAAATTAAAAAAGACCTCTTCAATGAAAAATGGTCAGTTGTTACACCATCAGGAAATAAAATCCTTGTTGTCCCTGATTACACCCGGGAAGCTTTAATGATAAACCAGGTTAATGAATTGGGTTCTTATGAAGTGTTTGCCGGAGATGATTTGTATACAGCATTTTCTTCCAAGCTCTCACCTTTTGAAAAACCCAGTTTGCGAGCCAGCACAGATCAAATTAATTTTGTTTTAGGGAAAAATAAAACCGTATGGATTGAACCTGGAATAGATATCAAAGAAACGATTTTATCCCAACGGCATGGACGGGCATTATGGCGGACATTCCTTCTTATTACGATCATATTATTTATGATTGAATCATACTTGAGCCGTCCCCGGCACGATGCCATAAGAGCACAACCATGATTGAAAACCCCGAAATAAAACAAAAAGAAAAAGCACTTCTCATCGGTGTGATCCATGGAGAACTGGATAAACAAACAGTGAATGAACATTTGGATGAATTACATCTTTTAGCAGATACGGCAGGGGCTGAAGTGGTGGGGAATGTTTCGCAAAAATTATCACGGATTAATCCATCTTTTTTTATTGGGACAGGTAAAGCAGAACAAATTATTAATCAGGCCAATGAATTGGGTGTTTCTTTAATCATTTTTGATGATGAATTAAGTCCCGGCCAAATCAAGAATTATAGTAACCTTGCAAAAGACGTTAAGGTGATTGATCGGAGTGCCCTTATCCTGGATATTTTCAGGCAGCACGCCCAAACAAAGGAGGCCAAGACACAAGTTGAACTTGCCCAATTGGAATATATGCTGCCGCGATTAACACGGGCATGGACGCACTTGGAGCGCCAAATGGGCGGTATCGGTACACGGGCCGGTGCCGGTGAAACACAGATCGAAGTTGACCGGCGTCTCATCAGAACAAGGATTTCGAAATTAAAGCAGGATTTGGAAAAAATCGATAGGGAAAGAGCAACCCAAAGCAAACGCCGTGGAAATCAATTTAAAGTGGCGCTGGTGGGCTATACCAATGCGGGAAAATCAACATTAATGAATGCCATTTCAGGCGCCGATGTATTTATTCAGGATCAGCTTTTTGCAACTTTAGACACAACAGTTCGATCGGTAGTACTGGACAGCTCTCATACAATTTTATTAAGTGATACGGTTGGTTTTGTACGAAAATTGCCCCATCATCTGGTGGCCAGTTTCAGAAGTACATTAAAAGAAGTTGTGGAAGCTGACCTGATTCTTTTGGTTTTGGATGCGGACTCCGGCCAGGTGGAAGATCATTATGATACCATTATTGATGTTTTAAAGGATTTGGATGCTGATCGTCATCAAATGCTGGTTGTATTGAATAAAATTGACCGGGATAAGGCTGAAAAACAACTTGGTTTTTTAAAGCGGAAATTCCCGGGAGGAATACATGTATCGGCTCTGAATAAATTAAGAATCGATAAATTAACCAGCCGAATAATTGACTTCATGGATGAAAATTTCCAGGTGGTGGATTTTCAATTTTCCTACCAGGAAGCTAAGGAAATGGCTCTTGCCCAGGAGGGAGTAGATGTATTAGAACGGAATTATGAAGACGATTGTGTCCGCTTGAAAGTAAAAGGCTCCCGCTGGAGAATCAGTCAAATACAGGCAGTATTGGATAAGTAAAAAACCCCGAGTAAATCGGGGTTTTTTGTTTTCTTACCTCAGAATCGATTTCAAGGATCCGTGAAACACGGTAGAGGCCTCCGTCAACAGCAAACGTCCTTCATCCGTCCCGACGAGTCGGGATGAAAAGGCCTGTTTTTTGGCTCCGGAAGGTGAACTCCAGGATTAATAATTGAAGATCCTGAAATTCAAAGACTGAAGCAAGAAATCTTAAAAGCTGTTGGAGTTTACAGGTATTTTTTAATGTGTTTCAAGTATAGTCGAAATATTTATTCAGTCGAAATCTGACCTTCCGTGGAAGCGATTGCCACCGCCACACTGGCATCACCGGTTACATTGGTTACCGTGCGCATCATATCTAAAATTCTATCTACACCCAGGATTAATGCGATTCCAGCACTGGGGACGCCAATAGCTTCCAGGATGATTACCAACATAATGATACCGGCGCCGGGGACAGCGGCGGTCCCGATTGATGCCAATACGGCTGTGAGGACGATGGTGAGTTGTGCACCCAAAGTGAGATCCATGCCCAATGTTTGAGCGATAAAAACAGCTGCTACCGCTTGGTACAGCGCAGTCCCGTCCATATTAATTGTTGCACCGAGCGGAAGTACGAATGATGAAACTTCTTCTGACACACCCAATTCATCTTCACATCTTTCCATAGTTACAGGAAGTGTGGCGCCGCTAGAGCTGGTTGAAAATGCCAATAGCTGGGCCGGTGCAATCCCTTGGTAAAATTTCTTCAAGGACATTTTCGAAAAAATCTTTAACACCGCTGTATAGGTAACCAACATCTGAAGAACCAACCCAATAATTACCGCCAGCATATAAAACCCAAGGGCGCTCAATAATTCCAATACATTGCTGAGATTATCCCCAGCTACCGTGGTAATGGTATCCGCAATGAGGGCAAATACGCCGATTGGAGCCATGAGCATAATATTATCCACCAGTTTGATGACAAGATCATTAATACCTTCCATGAAATCCAACACCGGTTTTGCCTTATCTTTTGGAATTTGGATTAGGGCAATGCCAACAATAATAGCCACAAAAACAACCTGCAGCATATTCCGGTTATTGGATGCAGAACTGAAGAAATTACTGGGTACCATATCCACAACCGGTTGGAGGATACTACGGTCTTTCACCTGGTCCGCTGCTTCCAATTTTCCAGATGCGGCCGATTGGTAGGTTTCCTGAAGTTTGACTTTCATATCCTCCGGGACTGTATCTCCCGGTTTCAGGATATTGACTGAAACAAGCCCGATGGTTACTGCAACGGCCGTTGTCACGACATAAATCGTGATCGTTTTGCCACCAATTACAGACAATTTTTTCAAATCCGATAAAGACGCAACGCCAGTGATTAGAGATGATAAAACCAGTGGAACAGCAATGAGTTTAAGTAGGCTGATAAATATTTTTCCAAAGGGTGCTATCCAGTCGTTTGTGAATCCTCCCCAACCTTGGGAAGCAGCGAAGACGCCAAAAATAAGACCGAGGACAAGACCAATAATAATTTTCCAGTGTAATTCCAGATTCATGATTTCTCTAATTTCTTTATGTTAATTATGAATCCCCGTGGGATTCCTTTTGTTTTTTGATATCAGTATATTTTTTAAAGTACGCATCGCCGATGGATGAAAAAAAGCCCAATAGTCTATTTTTCTTTCCACCTTTTTCATCCACACGGTTGATGACAGAATGGGTGGCCGTATCCATTAAATCCTGGATATGGGCAAACAATTCACCCAGGCGCCGCGATAAAGGTTTATTCATGGATGAACTTTAAGGCTTGTTCAATATCTGTTGTTGGCATTTTGCAGGCAAAATCACGGCAGACATAATAGGTTGTTTTATCGTCAATAGTTTGCTGGGTAGCAGTCCATTTGGCTAAAGGGGAAAGTTTACCCTTTTTATCATCTATATTTTTAAAAATTAGTACCTTGCTTGGATTGTATTTAGATTTTATCCTGTCCAGTCCTTTTTGTGTTTCAGGATTGTTTCCTGACCCCACAACAACAATTTCTTTTGGATGATCCGATTCAAATAGATGTGCCGTAAGCATGAATGTAAATCCTGTGGGGGCCCGCTGAATTTCATTTGAAAAAACCTTAAATGTTTTGTCCGCCATTTCGGCCCATTTAACTTCCCCGGTAATGCGGGTCAATTTGAGCAAATTCATTGCGGCGACAGAGTTCCCGGAAGGGATTGCCCCATCGTACCCGGTCATGGATCGTACAATCAGTTTTTCTGCTTTATTGCTGCCCAGATAAAACCCGCCGCTGGATTCGTTCCAGAATTCTGAAACCATTATTTCACTCAATTGAATCGCTTTTTGGAGGTATTGAAGGTCAAAAGTGGCCTCGTATAATTCCAATAATCCCCACACAAAAAATGCATAATCGTCCAAATGGGCATCCAATCCGGATTTACCGTTTCGATACCGTTTTTTCAATCGGCCCTTTCCGTCGGTGAGATTTTTTAAAATAAACCGAGCGCTTTTTTCACCTGTATTAATTAACAGCTCTGATTGAAAGGCAACGCCTGCTTTTGCAAAAGCGACAATCATCAAGCCATTCCAATCTGTCAAAATTTTATCATCTTTTATTGGGTGGATTCGTTTTTCCCGCACTTGGAAGAGTTTTTCACGAATGGCGAATATTTTTTCTCTTTCCTTAGCATTGGAGATTGGAAATTGCTGATGGAAAATGTTCCTGCCGATAAATTGACCCGTAGTTTCGTCTTTAAAATTTCCATTTGGTTCTAAATTAAATACCTTTTGGACAAGTTTAGCATCGTCTTCATCCAATATGGATTTTAATTCATCTATTGTCCATAAATAAAATAACCCCTCCTCACCTTCACTGTCCGCATCTTCAGCGGAATAGAACCCACCGCTTGCATCAGTCATATCTCGCTGAACGTAGGTTAATATTTTTTTTGCTGTTTGTTTATAATCGGAGTTACCCGTAATCTGGAATGCTTCCGTATATGCCATGGTAAGCATGGCCTGGTCATAAAGCATTTTTTCAAAGTGTGGTACCAGCCATTCTTTATCGGTGGAATAACGGTGAAAACCAAATCCGACATGATCAAAGATACCCCCCAATCGCATTTTCTGCAGTGTTTTTTCTACCATCATCAGAGCATTTTTGTCTCCAGTCATATGATGATACCGAAGCAAATAAATCAAATTGTGGGGTGACGGGAATTTGGGTTGAGTCCCGAAACCGCCGTGGACTTTATCATAACGACTGTCAAACTGGGAGTATGTATCATTCAAGATGGATTCACCTAAAGCCTTGCCCAGTTCTTTTTTGTTTGAATTTTGTAAAAATTCATTAATCCGGTTGGCGGAATGGACCAATTCTTTACGTTTGTTTTTCCATGCCTCAGCTATAGAGGGGAGAAGTTCCATCATTCCCGGCTGGCCGAAACGGCCATTTTTAGGAAAATAAGTCCCAGCAAAAAACGGTTCTTTCTGAGGCGTCATAATTATAGTCAGGGGCCAGCCCCCGCGCCCTGTCATGGCCTGGCAGACGGACATATAAACATGGTCAATCTCGGGAAGTTCTTCTCGATCAACTTTAATGGAGATGAAATTCTCATTCATCAGTTGTGCCACTTCCTCATCCTCGAATGATTCGTGCTCCATCACATGGCACCAGTGGCAGGTAGAATATCCAATGGAAAGGAAAATAGGCCGATCTGACTCAATTGCTTTTTGAAAGGCTTCATTGCCCCAAGGATACCAATCCACCGGATTATCTTTATGCTGAAGCAGGTAAGGGCTGGACTCATTAGCAAGTCGGTTCACATATTTCCCTTTTTGGTTTAAATCATTATGATTGGATTGGCTCCACAAAATGGAAATCATTCCAAAGGACATTACGAATGAAATTAATTGTTTTTGAATCATGGCTACACTTGGAAATCGAATGGGGTGAAATTAATTTCAGCGTTCCAAGTTAACCAAGACAGAAGCGATATATGATACATTTATCCGTCATCCTCCTATACCTGTTCACTTTAATCGGTATTGGGGTGTACAAGGCCCGTAAAATCAAGACCCAATCTGACTTTGCCGTTGCGGGGCGTTCCTTAACGCCGTGGGTTCTTGTTGGAACAATGCTTGCCACTTGGATGGGAACCGGATCAATTCTCGGGAATGCAGGTAAAACTTACGATACGGGAATGGCCGCGCTAATTCTGCCCATAGGCAGTGTATTGGGGATCATCCTTTTAACGCAAATTGCGGGAAAAGTAAGGTCATTCGAAAAATTTACCGTCCCCGAAATTTTAGGTGATCGGTTTGGACCCG
>JAYEFG010000067.1:0-2634 GCA_034658595.1 Fidelibacterota bacterium
AAAACAGGTTCAATCTTTGGTGTAGCCCGTACGGGAGTCGAACCCGTGTTACCGCCTTGAGAGGGCGGCGTCCTAACCACTAGACGAACGAGCCTTGTATATAGGTAAATCTAAAGAACAATATTACCTATGGCCAAAATGTTAGTCATCATTTAAGCATTATACTATTATTCCCACCCATTCTTTCACTGGACGTGACATTCTGAGATGAACTCAAACCGATTACTTGAAAAAGAAAAGGCTTCCCGAAAGAAGCCTTGTGTACACCCGGTAGGATTCGAACCCACAACCTTTCGGTCCGTAGCCGAACGCTCTATCCAGTTGAGCTACGGGTGCATAATTTTAAACTCTATAAATAGTGGTAAGCTATTTATTCACCGTAATCCATATTTTACGGATGCAGGGGGGCGGGTGCATGTTTTAGTGAGTGGTTATTGGTAGCTGGTAAGTAGTACCGATCTACCGGTTACCGCTTACCATTTGCCCAGCATGAGCTGGGGTGCAGGGAATCGAACCCCGACCCTCAGAACCAGAACCTGATGTCCTACCGTTAGACGACACCCCAATAAATTTTCCAAAAAACCTCTGCCTGGCACCAGACAAGGGCGGGAATTTAATCAGCCGCTTTTGTCTCCCCAAACCTATTTAATCGGAATATTAATCAAATTCCAGTTCGTTAACCTGCAGTACTTCCTTACTGTCATAATCCTGAACCCAGGCCACTATTTTTAGTCCTGTAACTTTCCAGGATATACTCGGATGGTTGATCCATTCGGAGCGCATGGTCCAGGTAAACGATTCTGTTTTATCCACACCGCTTTTTAATTTGATACGCTTTCCCGTGTCTCCGGTTAACAATTCGATAATGGCATCATGGTGCTCTAATAACCCATTGGCAGAATTAGGATATTTAACGGTATCCATTACGGCACCCACAAACAACCTTAAATCTTTGGAATTGGAAGTTGTTTTTAATGTACCCAGGTTCACATCAAAAGAAATGTCATTCCCTGCCCGACTTCCGGTCAGGTTAACGGTGTATAAGCCTACATCGTCCAAATAATCCCGGGGGTCATTTTTCCAGTTGTTGGTGTTGGAACCTGAATCTTTTCCATTGGTATACATGTGTGGTGTATAGCTATTTCCGTAATAATTATTGCGTGTCCGGTTCATGGCTGTGTTGGCAAGATACATGGGGTCATTGCCCTGGCCCGGCCACCATACATGGTAATAAATCCGGATCCATAATGAATCTAAATCATTACCGACATAATTCACTGTTCCGGGCCTTAATGATGCATTCAAAATCCGCTCCGCGGATGCACATGGCCCTCATGTGCTGGAAGTAAACAATTCACTGAGAATCCTACGGTGGATCACACTTACGATAACTTCAGCTTTGACTTCTATCGCTGCTACCTTGGCACTAATTTCTGTTGCCCCTTGATCTTTGGCTGTTACCAATCCATTGTCGTCAACGATTGCGACAGATTCATTCGAAGATGACCAGGTAATTTCCGGTTCATCTATTTCCTGGTTTTTTTGGTCAATCACCAAGGCATACATCTGGACATTATTACCCGACTTTAATACAATGTTCAACGGTGTAAGGACGATGGAGGTCGGTACCTGTTCTTCACCCCCATTTTCCTCACATGACCAGGCTAAAAAGGCCAATGCAGCCAGAATTGTAAATGATTTTTTAATTTTCATCCCAAAATTGGCCAATAAATTTACCTAAAACGATAAATTGATTCCAAGTTTATATCCGTTTTCAAAGGGCTGAATGTAGCGGCAAACACCGTTGCTGCAATATACCCCCCCGCGCTGGGATCCGTAGGATAACGTTAAGCGTGTTTTTTCACTTACATTGTAAACGAATTCAAAATTTGCCCAGGTCAGGGATGTATCCCAGAGACCGCTCAACGCTTTTTCTATAGCATTATTTTTTCGACCATCTGCAACAACAACCCATTCTTCCGTATTGGAATAATCCATACTGAGCGTCGCAGACCATTTTGGCGATTTGGCCAATCCAAAAGAAACGAATCTATTGATCTGTTTATCCTTAAGAAAAAGCGATGTAAAAGACATTTTTCCCATTGCAGGGAGGTTCGAAAAGGAATTCACCCCTTTTTTCTTTTCCTGGTACTCGAAAAGAATATCAACACTGTATGCATTGTTAAATCTGTATGTGAAATGGGTCGGTATTGTTTTGGCCTCTAAAAATTCATAATGGTATGACTGTGAGCTTCCAGAAACCCGGTTAGAATAAATATCAACAACATCCTCTGTGCTTGCGAAACCAATAACGAAATACAGTCGGTTGGGAAATACGTAACCATTGATTTCTGCAAAAAATTCTTTGAAAGGGTTGTATAGAGGGTTGGTCGATGGAAACCCATTGACACCACCCTTTTTCTGCCACTCCCAATTTTCATTCATTACCCACTCATTATGGCGGCTGGATTGGGAATAATGCATCGAAAGAACCGTTTCATCAAATAAGGGACCTTCCGCCCGTAGATGAAATCCCAATTCATCATTGAAATCAATCTGATGGGTAATCTTACCCAGTAAACTCGTGTTATGTTCTCTATAAACAGTGGGCATTTGTTGTAGTGTGAGTGCTCC
>JAYEFG010000068.1:0-2614 GCA_034658595.1 Fidelibacterota bacterium
TTTTGTTCTTCTGTCAGGGGTTTAATTCGGATACCAATAAAGGGCGGGAGTGATTTTTTTATCATACCTTTTGCCATTTCATCAGCGGCCAAAACTGCATGCATATCCTCTTCTTTGTCGGGTCGGTTTCCGTACCCATCTTCAAAATCGATTCGGAAATCCTCTATCGGTTCTCGATCCAGTTTTTCCAGCACGCGTTGATAAACGGTATAGGCAAAAAATGCTGCTTCATTCTTTTTTTGAACAGCTTTCGGATCTCTGTTTATTTGATCTAAAAGGTCCATAATCCCTTCGTCTGATTCCGGGAGACTTTCATGCCCTTTCAATTCGAGAACTTTTGCGAAATCAACAAAGTTCGGTGCATAGGTTTTCAGGTGATTGAGGGCAGGCTTCCCCATTTTTTGTGCGGATCCGGCCTGGAAAATGTGCGCCCCGCCATACACGGTGTGAACCGGTTGCCGGTCCGGGGATTCACCGGGATGAGCCCTATTGAAAATGGTATTGGCAGCCTGGAGTCGACCATTAATTTCGTCAATAATATTGGGAGTAAGTGAGAATGTCATAGTGAAAGAAGATTTCCTAAACGGAGCTGTGTGATTTTGTTTTGTTCTTTAGCAGCTGTTAATAGTTCAGCTTCTGGATCGTTCTCCAGTCTTACCTTTAAAAGTGCTAACATTTCTTCTGCTGATTTTCCTTTGGCACAGATAATAAAGATAAACCCAAATTTATTTTTGTACAATCGATTTGACTCTGCCAAATCTTGCAGGGTGTTTTCTGTTGCATCATTGACACCCGATTGTTCTTTTTCAGCTATTGATTTTGTAGGGTAGAATTTTTTCCGCAATGAATCAATATCTCCAATTTTTGGATGGTGGGTGAATGCTTCCAACCAATCTTTTGATGGTAGAGAAAACCAAATATTTTCAGCCTTTTTAAAGAGTTCATCATCATTCTGGAAAGGGCGGTTAGCACTCATTTTTTCAACCCAATTTGATGCCCCACAACACATTTCAAATTGTTCAAATGCTTCAGATCTGTTTAATGAATTTAAGGATTCAATCGTCATAAGACTGGGCGACCCATTATTCTTAATCGGCTCACGCCGCCATCAGGATAAATATTAAACCGAATATGGGTGCAGGGTAAAGTTTCATTTAAAACAAAAATATTTTCCTGATTACCGGAAAGTTTTAAATTTGTCAGCACTTCTTTCCATTCAATCGTGTTGGTGAGAAAAGCGTCCCGATCTGTATCCGGTTCAAAGCATCCCTCAAGAGAACAAGAGTCGGGAAAATTTCCTTTGAAATGGTATGTATCAACCACAATTCGCTCAATAGAACATGGCGAACCAAGTTTGAGAATTACCCAATCGTGTCCCGGACCCCGTCGTCGTTTCGTTTCCCAGCCATCGCTCATATCTAATCCAAAGCCAGTCTTGATCAGGTTTTCCATGTGACTGAAATGCATGTCGCTACAGGCAAGTGTTTCGCCACCATTATCTGAAAGAGCTACATCTATGAAATCATTACCATCACGCACACCATCTTCAGGATTTCCGTACACTCTTATTCGGGCTACGCCCCCATCGGGATAAATATTTAGACGAAGATGAGTAAAGGACTCTTCATCATAAATCGCGAATTGGTTCTGCGAATCTCCCTGGAGCTCAACCCTGGAGAGAATTTCCGTCCATTTAACCTCATTCATAATTTCACCTAAAGCCGTAAAAGGAGGCACCTGGCATGCATCCACGGATGCATGAGACGGAAAATTCCCGACGAAATGGTTGGTGTCAATATCCAATTCCTTTATCACACCTGGTTTCCCGAGACGCAGGATGCACCAATCGTGCCCAGGGGTTCTCTTCCTTCGAGATTCCCATCCATCCATCCATTTACCACGATCGGTGTATTTGTCGGATATGAATTCACCACGCCCTGGCTTGAGCAGGTTTTCTTTCGGGGCAAAGAATTCATCGCTGGCCAATAAAGTGCGGCCGCCATTTGATTCCGATGCAAGATCAATGAGATCTTTTTTGAGTTTAGGCACCATGATTTCCCATTACTATTTTACCATGAGGACGCCCCACAAAACTTCCATTATCAAAAACTTTTTGCCCGCGAAGAAAGGTCTTATTTACCGTGCCGAACAGGTTCTCGCCTTCGTAGGGTGTCAGTTTATGTTTGTGATGAATGGCTGTTTGTTCTACCAAAAACTTTGCGTCTGGATTCCAGCAGACCAGGTCCGCATCATAGCCGGGGGCAATCTGGCCTTTTTGTTGGTCTTTGCCAATAAATTTTGCAGGTCTTTTGCTCAACCAGTCTGCGAGTTGAACTAAGGAAAACCCGCGTTGCCTACATTCCGTCCAGATCACAGGAAGGGTAAACTGAATCGATGAAATGCCTCCCCAGGCAATTTGAAAATCCCCCGTGTCCAGCTTTTTCAATTCCGGAGTGCAGGGTGAGTGATCCGAGGTAATAAAATCGATTGTCCCTTTTTCCAATCCCAACCACAGTTTTTCCCGGTTATTCTTATCCCATATCGGAGGTGCGCATTTGAAACGTGTATCTCCATCTGAAATTCGTTCGGCAGTGAAATGGAGATAATGTGGACA
>JAYEFG010000069.1:0-2611 GCA_034658595.1 Fidelibacterota bacterium
GATTATGAACTTTTCCGTCTTTTGAAACAATGGTTGTAACAATATCGGTTGTTTTCTCCGCCATTTCAATCCAACTGACCATCACTTCTTTTTCGTTGAGCCAAATTAAGTCCACGCGGCCAATGGGCATTGAAAGATCTACCCGAATGGGCGCTTCAAATGAGGCCCCTTCATCCTTGGAGAAAGCCACATTAACCATCGGCGTAGAGTTGGGTGATGTGTACCAGGCAATGGCCACATCATTTTCATGGGTGGCCAGCATGGGACCGTTTACGGGGCATCCGCCGATTATCCAATTATCGTCATGCACGAGATATGGATCAAACCATTGACCATTGGTATATCTAATGATATTGATATCCCGCACCTCTTCCGCCGCCCTGTCCCGGTAGGCTATGATCAATGCATTCTCTGTCCGTACAGAAGATGTGGGGCAGCATTCACAGACCTTGTCATCCATGCGCATTTCCCAGTTGAATTCACCAGTGGAGGCATAAGTGGTTTGATATAGAGTCATGGCGCCATAGTTACCCTCATCGTGACCTCCGCCCATATTCCGCCCGTCGAGCCAAACCATACCGAGACGATCGCCCAAATCCCGAAAGAATGAAACAAATCCATGCTCCCCTTTTACACCGTCCCTGTGGGGCGTTTGTGGCTCGGACCATTTCATTCCACGATTGAAGGATACCACCACTTTTACATCATAATCGTAGGGACCCTTCCCTGATTTTTGGAGCCAATGGGCCGCTATTGTATCACCTCCAAAATGGTAGATTGATGGGAAGTCCGCCCAGTTCACAAAATAAACTTCCCCTTCTGTAATGGTTTGGCCTTCTGTCCAAGTTCCATTGGAGAATTCGGACCAATTTAAAGCCCAATTCACTGAATCAGTTTTCTCAAACCAAGACATGAGTAGTCCGCCGTTTTGAGTGGGGGTTACACGGGGGTAACGGCTGCCTAAATCCGTGGTGGGTAAACCAAACTCGGGTGTTGAGTCCCCAATAAAGAAAAGCGTTAGTATTAAAATATTTTTCATTTTGTATCCATGGTTTTGTCAGAGACGGTTAACCTTTTGAACCCCCCAATGATCCTAACTATACCGTTATCAATCATTCCTAAGTATAACATATTCCTTATTTCATTGTCAATACAATTCTGGAAAGTTACCCCCTACGGGGTGGAAATGGATGTCAGTCTTCCATTTATTAGTTTTCGGGTATTTTACAGCACAATTCCAAATTGGCATATGCTCCCGGATCGGCCTTCGTATCATTGGCATTATACCCAATGGCTGTAATGGCTTTTTCTATGGATGCCATATCAATAAGCGATGCCTTGTAGGTCACCTTTCCTGATTTGGCTTTCAAGTCAATTTCAACTTTACTTACACCCTCAAGGTCGGCAATAGCTTCTTCCACGTTTATGGAGCACATCATGCACTGCATGGAATTCAATTTTAATTCGGCTGTTTTTGTATCGCTACTACAACTCATTAATAAGCTCGTGGCGATTATGGTTATGATTGATTTCATTTCTTCCTCTTTTTCTGTTTATAGAGATTAATTTCGTACAATTTATGCCTCGGAAATTAACCCATTTCTATTTCACTAATATTTATTTTTACCGCATTAGCAAATTTTATTTCATTTGTTTCATTTGAATAAAATCTCCGGTCACTTCTAATTTTACAATCACAGATTCGTCATTTCGATTACGCCAAAACCAGCCGTGATAGCCGTCAAATTCAGCAATTAATTCGCCACTATCTGAATTCACCATTCGTCCTTTTTTATAAGTGGTAGAAATATGCATTCCTTTATAACCATCACCGTGCAAATTGAAATTCAAGGCTCCATTATTTGTGGACCATTTATATTTTGCAACCGTTCCACTTTTCATTTCCAGCTTAATCTCGATTGCTTCTCCGGGCGGGATTTGCACTTCCAAAACATCCTGATTTTCTTCAACCGTTGTTGACGTTTCTTCCTCAGTATCGATTGGAATGTCTATCAAAACTTCCGGTTCGCTTAAGGATTCTTTCTCAAGACTCACTTTTATTTCTCCCATTTTCTTTAAACCCAAAAATTCGCCAACTCCCGTGGGGTCCGCGCCATATTCAGCAGGTAATATCACAAGCAGTAATAAAACGCCGGCCACGACCATAGCAATTATTGTAGATTTTAAAAGTTGCGAAGATGTGGGTAAATCGTTCTCTGATGGGTGTTGCGAATTAAACATATTTTTTCCTTTTATGAATTAAAATATCCAAATAGTTGGAATCCGGTTAATAGAAAACCAGATGTCATTAATATGACATTAGCAGTATAAGCATGGTTGATAAAATCCCCCTGTTTTCTCCAATGACTAATTAAAATGAGTATGGTGGATAATGCCAATAATTGACCGATTTCTACTCCAATATTAAAAGCAATTAAATTAGTTAGTAACCCATTCGAATCCATTTCGAATTCTATGATTTTTGCCGCTAAACCAAATCCATGAAATAGACCGAAAATTAATGTAGAAATTTTGGTATCCGGCTGAAATCCAAACCACCGTTGAAATGCGCCCAAGTTGTCCAATGCTTTATACACAACTGAAAGTCCAA
>JAYEFG010000070.1:0-2605 GCA_034658595.1 Fidelibacterota bacterium
CATAAAGGGCCAAAAGGATTGTTATGGATTGGCAGTGATTCAGGCGTCCAGGTATGGAATCTAAAAGAAGAAATACTCCTGGATTGGTTTCAACTGGACATTGAAGAAGTATCAGGATTTGTCACATATAAAGACATGGTATATGGCGCCATTAAACAAGCCGGTGTTTGGGGCATCATGGAATTTATCCATTCTAATGAGAAAGTTTATTACCGTGATTTCTACGGCAGGAATGATATTGGTCACATTGATGATATAGTAAAATTCGGGGATAATCTCATTCTTTCAACGGATCTGGGATTATTATCAGGAAACCCCCATAAAACACATCCCCTCTATTGGACCAACCCGTTCCCGGGAATAGAATCTCCGGTCATTACCCTAGACCAAAAAGATGGTGAATTAGCCCTTGTCACTTCCACAGAAATTTATTCTATTCAATTGGGTAAAAAGCCCGTTCCTCTTGTTACAAATGAAACAGATTTTAGGTCAATTCAATCCATTGCAGTCCGAGGGCCATCGGATTATATGGCTGTTTCTGATTCGGTGATTTATCAGATTGGTACCGATCAATTTGATAAGCTGTTTTCCGATTCGGGATTTCGTTTTTCTGAAATTAAAACTAACGGTTCAAATTCTATTATCGGGACGCGCCTTGGGTTTGTCACATTTGATGGTACAACTTTAAATCATTTTGCCGGGGATGAACCGATTGTAAATCGACCTGGTGTAATCCTAAAAAGTCAGAATGAACAATTGGTGCTATTAAGTCAAAATGGTATTTCGGTTCAACAAAGCCAAAAATGGATGAATGCTTCCGCTGAAAAATATTCTGTAGGACTTTCCGCCCAAATCAATTTGAATTACTTCAATATTGATTTAGGATTAAAAATAAGTGAAATAACAGAAGTTAATAATGGGTTAATCTACATTGGACTGCAAAAATCTGCCTCAGGTGGTGTCCTCGTAATTGATATTTCTGACGGCATAAAAAAAAGTAAAATATTCAAAAGTCCCCGTTTGTTACCGGAAAAAGGTGCCTTTCCTATATACACCGTTGAAGATATTGTCCAGGATCAAAAAGATAATACTTGGATTCTTTCCCGAAATCAATTAGACAAACCACTCAGTGTACACAATGGGGATAAATATCGCCATTTTACGATTGAGGAAAGCAACAATCTGCTGTCCGAATCATTAACATCGTTAACAGTTGATAATTTTAACCGTGTGTGGATCGGTTCCCCATCTGGATTGGTGATGTATAATTATTTCGGCGATGTAATGACTCCAACCGGTGAAGTGTGGGCAACGGAAACAGTTGACCCGGGGCTGACAAAACGAATCCCATTGGCTATTAATGTTTCTGAAAAAAATCGACTTTGGATTCTAACGCCCATTGGACTCATTCACAAAGATCTCCAGGTTTCCGATTTCAATCCCATTAGTCAAACCGGCCCAACGGCCAATAATGGTGAACTGTATCCATACTTCCCCAATGTCTCCTTTAATGTCTATTCCCGGATTCGGTTTGATCCCAGGGGAAATGTATGGGTTACATCCCAATCCGATGGAGTTCATATTGTAACTGAAAATGGCGAATACTGGCCCGACATTAATGGGTTGAACACATCCAACAGCAATCTATTGTCCAATCATGTGAATGATGTCACTTTCGACTTGGAAGAGGGGCTGGCTTATATCGCCACGGATAAAGGTGTAAGCGTTATTAAGATTCCTTATGCAGAAGAGAGAAAAAACTATAATTCGGTAACCATTTTTCCCAGTCCTTTTCGGATTCCCAGTTCAAAACCCATGACGGTGGATGGATTAAAAGATAACAGTTCACTCAAGATTATGACCTTAAACGGCGAAGTGCTGCGGACGATAAATAATTCGGAAGTCAAGGGATACCAGGCCTATTGGGACGGAAGAGATGCATCCGGAAAATTTGTAGGTACCGGTGTTTATCTCATTGCCATCTATGATAAAAAGGGTGCATCTTCCTTTGAAAAAGTTGCTGTAATCAGACAATGAAACCACTCATAAAAATATTAAAAATGATACCGGTCATCGAAACCATTAAAGTAGTGGTTGGAATCATTTTAGTAGTCATCGGCCTGATCGGCGGATTGATTCCCATCTTCCAGGGATGGATGCTTGGCATTCCGGGATTAATACTATTGGGGAGTGTGTTTCCACCAGTCAAACGATGGACGCATAATCTCCTGGAAAAAGTGAAGAAAAAGATGAAATCTTAAATCTAGATTTTTTGTTCTATATATTCCGGCATAATGCCAAATTCGGATTCAAATTCTCCCGCGATACTTTTAATCAAATCTTTCCGCACGATGTAGGGAAGGAAAGCGGATTTCATGGCAATGATTGTCACCTCTCTGAAATCGTGGAGTGTAAATCCGAATAAATCCCGGGCTACACCAAATTCTTTTGTAAGGGTTGTATCAGAAATAAGACGGTTGTCCGTATTGAGCGTGACACGAATGCCTTGATCATAATAAAATCGAATAGGATGGTGTTTTAAAGACCGTACAGAATATGTATGCCAGTTGGACGTAAGACAAATTTCCATCGTGATCCGGTGATC
>JAYEFG010000071.1:0-9419 GCA_034658595.1 Fidelibacterota bacterium
GCTCAAAATTCAGAATGATATGCTGGGCCGTGCGCCATCGTTGGCTGAACTTATTTTATTTTCCATCCAAGGTTCTGAGCATTCCAGCTATAAGAGCAGCCGGACCCACCTAAAGCAGTTTACTACCGAAGGCCCTAATGTGGTACTAGGCGCCAAGGAAGACGCCGGTGTGGTGGCGGTTGCCACAGATAATGATGGCCACCGCTGGTGCGTGGTCATGAGCCATGAATCCCACAACCATCCATCCCAGATCGTCCCTTACGAGGGGGCGGCTACGGGTGTGGGCGGCAATGTCCGGGACGTCATGTGCATGGGCGCTGAAGTGATCGCCTGTACCGATTCATTCCGGTTCGGAGAGATCAAAAACAATAAGACCAAATGGATCCACGACGGTGTGGTGGCGGGGATCGCTGGTTACGGGAATCCGCTGGGAATCCCCATCATCGGTGGTGACATTTATTACCACGAAGGCTACAACGAAAATTGTCTCGTCACTTTGGTGACACTGGGCATCGTCCGGGAAGACCATATTATTCATTCTTACGCCCCGAAAAATGCGGATGGATATGACCTTGTTCTCATCGGTAAGCCCACAGACAACAGCGGATTCGGCGGCGCCAGTTTTGCTTCATTAGAACTGGAAGAAGAAAAGAAAGAACAAAACAAAGGTGCGGTTCAGGAGCCCAATGCATTTTTGGAACGGCACTTGCTGAAATCATCCTATGCCCTGTTTGATATCCTAATAGAAAAGGGGCTTATCGACAATATTGGTTTCAAGGATCTGGGCGCCGGTGGTGTAGCCTGCGCCAGCGTAGAGCTAGCAGAAACATCAGGCTACGGTTCGGAAGTTTGGATGGACAAAATTCACATCGGCATGGAAAATCTGCACCCGTCGGTTTATCTCTGCAGCGAAACTCAAGAACGTTTCATGTGGGTATGTCCACCCGAAATTACACCATTAATATTAGACCATTATAATAAGGTGTTTGACCTGCCCGGTGTGAGTGAAGGAGCGCGGGCGTCTGTCATCGGCAAGGTTCGCAATGACGGCCAGTACATTGTCCACAACGGCGATGAAGAAATCGTGAATGCACCGGCAGCGGAAGTAACAGAAGGTTTTTTATACGACCGGCCTTTTGAAGCGCGGGAAACCAAATTTTCCGAACAAAATTTTCCGGAACCAACAAATTATAATCAAGTCTTGTTGGATATTGTATCCCATGAAAATATGGCCAGCCGAGAGCCTGTGTTTGAGTCTTATGATAAACAGGTCCAGGGACGAATCCACACCGAAACAGGCTTGGCCGATTCCGGCGTCATGGCCCCATTTAATTCTAAAAATTATCCAAAAGAAATCCGCAGTGTGGGCATTGCCCTGTCCACCGATCATAATCCACGTTATGGGCTGATCGATCCATATTGGGGCGGCGTGAATGCTGTGGTGGAAGCCATGCGTAATGTGGCTGCTGTTGGGGCAAGCCCCCATGCTCTTTCGGACTGTCTCTGCTTTGGCAATCCTGAAAAACCCCACCAAATGTGGGAATTTGTGGAGGCCGTTCGGGGGGTGGCTGATGCCTGTAACGCCATTACCTTAAAAGATAATCCCGATCATGCCACACCCATCATCGCCGGTAATGTAAGTTTTTACAATGAGTCGAAAAATGGCGCCATTCCACCCAGCCCAATTGTGAGTTGTCTCGGTCTACTTAAAGATGTGAACAAGACTGTAACTATGCATTTCCAACAATCGGATTCTGTCATTTTGATGGTTGGCGAACGTAAAGATGAATTGGGGGGATCGGTTTATTATTACCTTTTTAATGAGTTGGGTGCCAATGTGCCAAAACCGAATCTGGAAGAAGTTAAAAACCAGATCTTTGCACTCACTGATTGCATTGATGATGGTTTGGTTTCATCCTGCCATGATATTGCGGACGGCGGAATTGCGTCAGCTTTGGCGGAAATGACATTTGGAGTCAATATCGGATGTAATGTGAAAATTGAGAGCGAACTTTCCACCGATAAAATTTTATTTTCCGAAACAGGGGGCTTCATTTTGGAAGTATTACCGAAAAATAGTTATGCAGTAAAGTCCGTATTTTCAAATTATGGATTGGACGTTTTTAAGATAGGATCAACGGGCGGAGAGTCAATTAAAATAAATGGCATTGTGGATATTTCTGTGAGTGAAGCAAAAGACATGTGGACAAACGGGTTGAGAAAATTGTTATAATGGGTAAGATCAATTATAAATCATCAGGTGTAGATATTGATGCAGGCAACCAAACGGTGGACCGCATAAAGGATGGCGTTAAATCTACCTTCACATCCAATGTGCTCACAGGGTTGGGTAGTTTTGGCTCGCTATACAATTTGAAACCTATTTTAGAAAATTATGAAAATCCCATTATGGTTCAAAGTATTGATGGTGTGGGGACCAAAACAATCATTGCCCGGAAATTGGGGAAATTTGATACTATAGGGATTGACCTGTTAAGTGCTGCTGCTAACGATATTTTAGTCATGGGCGCCCGCCCGCTCACCTTTCTCGATTATATTGCAAACGATAAATTGAGTCCGGCAACCATCGAAGAAATTGTATCTGGGATGGTCAAAGCCTGTCGGGATACGGGCGTGTCTTTAGTGGGTGGTGAAACAGCCGAAATGCCCGACACTTATCTGCCCGGGGAACACGATTTGGTTGGCATCATCACCGGCGTAGTGGAAAAAGAAAAAATCATCACCGGCAAAAATATCAAACTCGGCGATGTGGTGTTGGGGCTGCCATCTAGCGGTCTGCACACCAATGGTTATTCACTTGCCCGGAAACTCTTTTTTGAAATTGGTGGTTATGATGTGAATAATACGGTCCCGGAATTGGAAAAATCAGTAGGCCTTACATTGCTGGAACCCCACATCAATTACACTAATCATGTTTTTGCCGTTTTAAATAATGAGATTGACATCAAAGGCATTGCACATATTACCGGTGGCGGATTGGTTGAAAATATTCCGCGGATTTTACCCGATGATGTTGGTGTTGAAATTCAAAAAGGATCCTGGCCCATTCTGCCTGTTTTTGATGTAATGCAATCTATTGGTGATGTGGATGAAGATGAAATGTTTCGTGTTTTTAATATGGGTGTCGGGATGGTTTTCATTGTTGATTCGAACGATGTGGATTCTGTAAAAGGTGCTCTGAAAGAATTGGCGGAAGTTTATGAGATTGGTTCGGTTGTTCGTGGAGATAAAAGTGTTGTGCTTAAATAATAGAACCACGAAGACACTGATATCACAGAGAAATTCATTTATAACTCTGTGTACTCCGTGTCTCTGTGGCAAAATCGGATGAATGATTTATTCACAAAACTGGACTCTTTGAATATGCCAAAAAGTGATTATGCCATTACGGGCAGCGGTCCCCTTTTCGCCCATGGTTTAATTTCTGATTTGGATAATGACTTGGATGTGGTGGCCCGAAATGACGCCTGGGAAACAGCCTTAAAATTGGGTGAGCCCAAAAAAGGTGATCTGGGAGATTGGATTATTGATCTCTTTGATGGGCAGATTCAGATATTTAATCAGTGGTCATTTGTAGGAGAATCCATTGATGAAATTGTTGATAATGCAGAAACTCGAAACGGCTATCCATTTGCCACGCTAGAGCACGTATTGGCTTTTAAGAAAAAATTGAAACGGGAAAAAGATTTGAATCATATCCAATTGGTTGAATCATATCTGGCGGAAAAACTATATGCCTAATATCGCCATCATCCAATTCCCCGGTTCCAATACGGAGCGTGAAACACTCATGGCTTGCCAACGTGTGGGATTAAATCCTGTTGAGTTTTTATGGAATGAACCGGCAGAAAAATTATCTGATTTTGACGGCTATGTGATCGTGGGTGGATTTTCTTACGAAGACCGTTCTCGGGCCGGTGTCATTGCTGCGCTGGATCCCATCATGAAACAGATCAAGGTAGAAGCAGCGTCCGGAAAGCCGGTTTTGGGCATTTGCAACGGGGCACAAATTTTGGTAGAAAGCGGCCTTGTTCCGGGACTGGATGACCACCGCGTTGGCGTAGCTCTCACAGATAATAAACGAGTGAAAGGTGGCCACGTGATGGGCGTCGGCTATTATAATACATGGGCGAATTTAAAAATGACCGTACCGCCCAACCGCTGTGCCTTTACGCGGCAGTTGAGCGCCGACGCTATTATAAACATTCCATTGGCCCATGGTGAAGGGCGATTTATTATCCCTGATAAGCTTTTGGAAAAAATGATCGCCAACAACCAAACTGTATATCGTTACTGTGATGATACTGGAAATATTATGGATGAGTTTCCAACAAATCCCAATGGATCTATGCACAACCTGGCGGCGGTGTGCAACCCGCAAGGAAATGTGATGGCTATGATGCCCCACCCGGAACGGACGGAAAATGGCGATCCTATTTTTTCATCCATGAAAGATTTTATCGAAAACGGAAATCCGGTGACCGATCATACCCTGTCCTTTGAGCGTCCCCATTATGAAGTGGTAAACTATAATCCAAACGGTGATGCCGCCGAATGGGTTATAGACATGATCATTACGGATAACGAAGCGTCTTCTGTTCATAATACGCTGGTTAGTTTAGACCATAATGTTTCCATCACGCGACAGACCCATTGGGAAATTTCCGTAGATGGCGACCGGGAATCCATCCTAAAAGAAATTGACGCTACCGGGGAACTCTATAATTCCAACAAAGAATTCATCAGCAAAACCACATCTACGCAAAACACAACATCCTACCTGGTTCGACAAAAAGAAGACATGATTGGACGGGCTAAATTCGAATCCCTAACAGAACGATTTGAAATTAGCGGAATTACCAAAATAAAACGCGGCGTCATATGGAATGTGTCCGTGAACGGCGGTAATTTTGAGACTGTTTTAAACGAGATTTTGAATACACATATATTTTTCAACCCATTATCTCATGAATGCTATCGAATCAACTGAACACTATAAAGACCGCATTAAAGCGGAACTGAATAACACTTTAACTGAAACCCATTTGCCCAGCGGTACCAAGCGAACCGGAAAAGTACGGGATCAATATGATCTAGGTAACAAAATGGCGCTCATTACTACTGACCGTCAAAGCGCTTTCGATCGTGTTTTGGCATCCATCCCTTTTAAGGGTCAGGTGCTGAATCTCACCAGCGCATGGTGGTTTGGCCAGACGAAAGATATTATCCCGAATCAAGTAATTGATGTCCCCGATCCCAACGTGACGTTTGCGAAAAAGTGTGATGTCTTCCCCATTGAATTTGTTGTTCGTGGATATATTACCGGCAGCACCAGTACATCACTTTGGACCGTATACAACAATGGCGACCGCACATATTGCGGCAACGATTTACCGGAAGGTTTGATAAAAAATCAGAAACTCGATACGAATATGCTTACACCCACCACAAAGGAAGAGCACCATGATCGTCCCATTGCACCGTATGAAATCGTCAGCGAAGGATGGATGACCCAAGAAGACTGGGATTATTGCAGCAAAAAAGCGTTAGAATTATTTGCATTCGGACAAAAGAAAGCGGCGGAAAACGGCATGATCTTGGTGGATACCAAATATGAAATGGGCCGGGATGCTGAAGGTACCATTCGGCTTATTGATGAGATCCATACGCCGGACTCAAGCCGTTACTGGATCACGAAAACTTACGATGAGCGCATGGCGGCCGGTCAGGAACCACAGAATATTGATAAGGAATTCCTACGGCTATGGTTCGTGGATAATTGCGATCCATATAACGATGAAACATTACCGGCAGCACCGGAAGAATTGGTTACCGAACTTTCGAGTCGTTACATCTATTTATATGAAACAATTACGGGTGAGGTGTTTCCATTCCCCGATACGGGGAAGTCGGTTAGTGAGAGAATTAATGAAAACTTAAAGGAAGTATTATGAAAGCAGTCATTATCATGGGCTCTACTTCAGACGAGCCCCACGCAAAGAAAATAACCGACAAACTGGACGAATACGGCATTACCTGGGAACAGCATGCGGCATCGGCCCACAAAGAACCGCTTAAAGTTTTAGAAATTCTGGATGCCAATAAAGATGGGGATAATATTATCTATATCACTATCGCCGGCAGATCCAATGCCCTGTCTGGGTTCGTCGCCGCAAATTCGGAATTTCCTACCCTAGGTTGTCCCCCGTTTTCTGATAAAGCGGATATGCTGGTGAACATCCATTCCACATTGCAAATGCCAAGCAATACACCGGTGTTGACTATTCTTGATCCGGGTAATTGTGCTTTAGCGGTTAAAAGAATTTTCGGTGTCTGATCATCTGAATGCGGTTTCACCACTGGACGGACGCTATTGCAGTAGCGTAAAGGATCTGTCCACCTACTTTTCCGAATCAGCGCTCATGCGCTATCGCCTGCAAGTTGAGATTGAATATCTTATTGCTCTGGGCAGAGAAAAATCTATTAAAGAGTTTCCGCCCTTTTCAAAAGGTGAACAAACACGACTTCGGAAAATATATCAAAACTTTAATTCCACCGGTGCGGAAAAAGTAAAAGAAATTGAAGCCACAACGAACCATGATGTAAAGGCGATTGAGTATTACATTCAAGGGAAAATAAGGAAAAGTCTTCACCCCTGGATTCATTTTTCCTTGACGTCGGAAGATGTGAATAATTTGTCCTTTTCACTCATGTGGCAGGATGGGTTGAATCTGGTTTATTTACCAGTGCTTCAGTCAGTAAACAAAGAACTAAAGAAAATAGCTCGGAAATATAAAAACGCATCCATGCTGGCACTGACCCACGGCCAGCCCGCAACGCCCACAACACTCGGAAAAGAATTGGCCGTCTTCTGCGCCCGGCTGGATAGACAAATCGACCAGATCAAAACCCATAAACTGTTGGGAAAATTCGGTGGCGCCACAGGAACATGGTCCGCCCACATGGTTGCGTATCCAAAAACAAACTGGATTTCCTTCGCATCCAAATTCATTAAATCGTTCGGGCTTGAGCCGAATCTGGTCACCACCCAGATCGAATCGCACGATTCAGCCGTAGAAAGCTATCACCAGGTAGTTCGTGTTAATTCCATCCTGGCCGATCTCTGTCGGGATATGTGGTCTTATATCAGCCGTGAGATTTTAGGACAAAAAAAAGTAGCCGGTGAAGTGGGATCATCCACCATGCCCCATAAGATCAACCCCATCCAATTTGAAAATGCGGAAGGTAATATGGGTATCGCCAATGCGCTTCTGAATCATCTCGCCACCAAACTTCCTATTTCACGAATGCAGCGGGATTTATCTGATTCAACTACTTTAAGAAACCAGGGTGTGGCTTTGGGGCATTCCTATTTAGCCCTGCATAATATTTTAAAAGGATTAAGCCGGATTATTATTAACAAAGCCCAAATGTCGAAAGAACTGGATAATCATTGGGAAGTGCTGGCTGAAGCGGTCCAGACCATCCTTCGAAAAACAGGTAAGCAGGAAGCTTACGAACAGTTGAAAGTGCTTACCCGGGGTCAATTGATCAACGCCGAGGTTATGGCCAAGTTCGTTTCCGGGCTGAATATACCTGAAGAAGATAAAAAAACGTTATTAAGACTGACGCCGGCAAGCTATATCGGCCTTGCGCCCAAATTGGTGGACCTTATCTAATGTGCGGTATAGCCGGTATTTATTCACATAAGCCTGTTGCGGCAGAGCTCTATGACAGTATCATCCACTTACAGCACCGCGGACAGGACGCTGCCGGTATCATGACCTATGACAACCGCATGCACAAAGAAAAAGGCATGGGTCTCGCCAAGGAAATATTTAATGAAGAGAATATAAAATTGCTTACAGGGAATATTGGTATTTCTCACAATCGCTATCCAACTCATGGCGGATTCAGCCACGGCGAAGTACAGCCATTTTGGACGTCCGTGCCTTACGGAATCGCCCTGGGACATAATGGAAATCTGACTAACTATAATGAATTGGCGTCAGAAGTAACTAAAGAAGAAACACGATATTTAAATACCACCAGTGATTCAGAAGTGCTGCTACACTTATTTGCAGATGAGCTGCATCAGGATGTTCCACCACAAACTAATGAAGAATTCTTTGACCTGCTTTGTGAAGCGGTCACCAATATATTCAATAAAGTGAAGGGCGCCTATTCCGTTACTTCCCTTATTATTGGTAAAGGGCTCGTTGTTTTCCGCGATCCTCAAGGAATTCGTCCACTAGTCAAAGGTGAGCGGCCCAATGACAATGGCGGCAAGGATTACATCTTCGCATCCGAGAACACCATGTTTTATGCTCTTGGATACAAACCTAAAGGCACGGTACTGCCCGGCGAACTTATCTATGTTTCGGAAGAAGGGGAGGTCTTCAGCAGGCGCCTTGTAAAGAAGGAATTTAATCCCTGCATTTTTGAATATGTATATTTTGCCCGCCCGGATGCCACGCTGAATGATGTGAGTGTATATCGCGCCCGGCTGCGCATGGGGCAAAACCTGGCTAAAGCCTGGATGAAAAAACACCAGGACAAAACGCCGGACATTGTGATCCCCGCCCCTAGCACCGCCAATACGTCGGCCTTATCCTTCGCTCATGAGTTGGGTGTGCGCTATTCCGAAGGGTTGTATAAAAACACCTTCATCGGCCGGACATTCATCATGCCGGGACAGGCAGAGCGGAAAAAATCTGTGAAATACAAACTTGTACCCCAGGAATTAGAGATCCGTGATAAAAGAGTGCTCATCATGGATGACAGTATCGTCCGCGGCAACACCAGCCGCGAGATCGTGCGCATGCTGAAAGATTTTGGCGCCAGGAAAGTATATTTCGCCAGCGCTTGTCCGCCGGTAAAATCACCTTGTTTTTATGGGGTGGATATGCCCACCAAGGGCGAACTCATTGCGGGAAACATGGCGGAGGACGAAATCGAAAAATATTTGAATGTCGATGCCCTGCTCTATCAAAAAATTGACGACTTGGTAGAAGCTGTGACGCGGAAAGGGGATCACCATATTGATACACCCTGTATGGCCTGTTTAGATGGAAACTATGTTGCCAACGATATTGATGAAGCTAAAATTGCCGAAATGGAAACCATGCGTTTGAATGACCGGAATGGGGGTTAGCGCCAGACAGTGCAGAGAGCTAAACATAGAAGTTCAACATGAGTAAACCAGCTAAAAGCGTGTTCTTTTTTGGCGTATATGTGGTAATCGCCGGATTGGGGTTTTTCATTATACCCAATACACTTCTCACGCTGTTAGGCCTTCAAGAAACAACTGAACCATGGATAAGGATTCTGGGTTTTATCGCTTTCATTCTGGGTTATTATTACATTCGTATCTCTAAATTAGAAATAACAGAATTTTT
>JAYEFG010000072.1:0-2587 GCA_034658595.1 Fidelibacterota bacterium
GGGTAAACTTCCGGATAATTTTGTTGTCACCTTGCCAAAAATAACCATTCCCGAACAGGTTTCCGCTTTGGTTCATTTGTTTGATACCTTGGAAACAAAAACTGGTATTCCCACTGGCTCGCTCAAAATGGAACTCATGATCGAGACACCCCAATCCATCCTGGACAGCTATGGAAGTTCAGCTCTGCCAGCATTAGTCAAGGCGGCAGAGAGCAGATGCATTGGCGTACACTTCGGGGTTTACGACTATACCGCCTCCGCCAACATAACAGCTGAATACCAGAGCATGACACATCCGGTTTGTGATTTTGCCCGGCATATGATGCAAGTCGCCCTGGGGGGAACTGGGATTCGGCTTTCCGATGGTGCTACTAATATTATGCCCGTGGGACCCCATCGCCCAACAGAGGAAAATCCATTAACAGAAAGTCAGATGGAAGAAAACCAGCAAGTTGTATATCACTCCTGGAGATTAAATTTTAACAATATTCAACATTCCCTAAAACAAGGGTATTACCAGGGGTGGGATTTGCATCCCTCTCAAATTCCTCTTCGTTATGCTGCGGTTTACTCTTTTTTCCTGGAAAGTCTGGCCTCAACATCACTCAGGTTGAAATCGTTCATGGGAAAAGCAGCCCAGGCAACATTGGTGGGAGATGTATTTGACGATGCCGCCACGGGCCAGGCACTCCTGAATTATTTTTTACGGGGTATCAGTTGCGGAGCCATTACGGAAAAGGAGGCTGAAGCAACGGGACTCACCCTGAAAGAAATTCAGAAACGGTCATTCAAAAAGATTTTGCAAGGAAGACAATCATGAAAAGTCAAATTACAACCCATGTCCTGGATACGGCTCAAGGACAACCGGCAGAAAACATCCAAGTCATTTTAGAAATTAAGCGCACAGAGGAATCGTGGGAAACCCTATGTGAAGGCCGCACCGATGCCAATGGTAGAATTAACAATCTCCTAACCAATAATGATCCCATATCACTGGGGATCTACCGATTGACTTTCGATGTTGCCCCTTATTTTCAATCCCATGGTGTGGACAGTTTCTATTCATCCATCCCAATTGTATTTACCATTAGCAATACTGATAAGCACACCCATGTTCCTTTATTGCTAAGCCCATTCGGCTATTCCACCTACCGAGGGAGTTGACAAAAATGGAGTGGTACAAAATTAATGAGATCCTTAACCTGCTTTTTCGATGGTTTCACATTATCGCCGGCATTAGTTGGATCGGGCAAACCTATCTTTTTAATTGGATGGAAAGGACACTTCCTTTGGAAGTTGATCCGGATGTGGACGAAAATGTTTCCGGGCAACTTTGGATGGTCCATGGCGGCGGTTTCTACAAAGTGGAAAAACAAACAAAACCCAGGATCATGCCCCGGACGCTCCATTGGTTCAAGTGGGAGTCTGCCTTGACCTGGATCAGTGGTATGTTTCTCCTCATTATCGTCTATTATATGGGCGGACTTATGCTCGAGCCAGATTCAGAAATGTCCGAATTAACCGCAAGTTTAATTGGTATGGGTGTTTTGATTTTCGGGTATGGGGCTTATCATCTTTTGTGGAACTCTCCACTGGGAACCAATGAAATTGCGGGATCTATTATTTCTTTTATTTTGGTCATTGCCCTTTTTATCGGTTTGGACCTTTTATTCAGTTCAAGAGCTGCCATGATGCATATTGGAGCTGCCTTTGGTACCATTATGACAGCCAATGTCTGGATGACCATTCTGCCTGCTCAACGAAAAATGATTGCTGCGGTTGAGAATAATGAACCACCTGACATGTCCCTGGCTACTAAAGCAAAACGTTGTTCCAAACACAATACCTATATGTCCGTGCCGCTGATCCTGATCATGATAAGCAGCCACTTCCCGGTTACGACCTACGGAAATACGTACAATTGGCTTATCCTGGGAGGATTTATTCTTTTGGGTTGGTTGGCTGCCAAATGGATGAGAGGCTGATCATTCTCCTACGGCCCTATTATGAACATTATAGGCTTTAAAATTTATTTAACAATCAGGATGGGACAACGACAATTTTCCATCACATCCAGGGGTTTACTGCCTATAAAGAATTTTTTAATCGGGGATCGGGTAGATGCACCCATAATGATGATATTATTTTCTTCAGCCACCTCTACAATCGTTTGAGCGGGATCTCCCACTTCAAAAACATTTTTCGCTTCGATCCCACTTCGGCGCATCAACTTGGCTGCATGGTCAGCGGCATTTTTATACCCACCGCCAAAATGGTCCTGTTTACTCACAGTCAAGAGATCGACACCAATACCAAAAGCCTGTGCCACCCGAACACCATATTTTACCGCCTTGGGGGTTCCCGGGGAGTCATCCACAGCTAACAGAATACGGTATAATTGGTCCGGATCGTATTTATTCACAACAAAAATTGAACTGTCGATATACTGGACAAGATCATGGGCCATGCGTCGTTTTCCGCTCCCACCAATGATAGTTACATCATAACCGTGGTTTTGCACTTCATCCCGTAATTCTGAGATAATCTCCCCATTACGGAGGATTAGATTCACGTCTTCACATACAGT
>JAYEFG010000073.1:0-9242 GCA_034658595.1 Fidelibacterota bacterium
TTACTTAACCTTGATTGCGGCAATTTTTACGGTGTACACGGGATTTACCTATATCCGGGAAAACCGTAAAGCAATCAGGGAAATTATGAACTGATTTATGAATCGAACCGCGGCTGAATGGATTGGCACTGTTTTTTATATTGGTAAATTGCCATTGGCTCCGGGAACCTGGGCCAGCCTGATTGCTGTCCTATGTTGGTATTTTTTATTCCAGGATGTGAATCCAATCATTCTTCCTGCAATCTCAGTTTTTATTTTTTTAATTGGAGCCATGGCTGCCGACACTATTATACGGGATTCCAAGGAGCATGACCCATCCAGAATTGTTATTGATGAATGGGTAGGACAATGGCTGGCGTTATCCATGATGCCCGTAACCATAACAACCGGGGTGATTGGGTTTATTGCATTCCGGGTATTTGACATTACTAAACCGGGTCCCGTGCGAAAAGCGGAAAACCTTCCTGGGGGGTGGGGGGTAATGGCGGATGATGTGATGGCCGGGATCATGGCCTATTTTGTTGTGCTGTTATTTTACTATTTTACCTCATGAAAATCGGGCTGATCACAATTGGTGCTGAATTATTAAACGGCACCCGTACTGACACCAACGCCGCCTGGATCGGACAAAAGGTTATAAATGCGGGGGGTGATATTGTGTGGCATATGACTGTCAATGATGAAAAGGCATCTATAGAAGCGGCCCTTAATGAAGTTCCTGACGATGTTGATGTTGTTCTGTGTACAGGTGGATTGGGCCCCACCCATGATGATATAAGCGCCACAGTACTTTACGAATATTTCGGCGCTAAAGGAGAATTTGATCAATCCTACTGGGTATTACTCACGGAAAAATTTGCGTCCCGGGGACGTGTTATCCCGGAATCCAACCGTAACCAGGCGATGAAACCGGATGTGGGTGACGTGATTCCCAACCCGGTAGGGTCGGCGAGGGGGCTGCATTTTTCGAATGAATTTTATGATTGTTTTGCTATGCCCGGTGTTCCTGCTGAAATGAAATCAATGATGACCGATACTATTCTTCCCTGGATAAATTCAAAATCCGAAGCTAAGATATACGTGGAAATCATGCGCACAACCGGTGTCATGGAATCCGTACTTTTTGAAAAAATCGAGGCGGTTCTTAAATCCTATCCAAATGTTAGTGTTGCTTTTCTCCCGCGCTTCACCGGTGTTGATTTAAGAATAACTTCATTCAATAAAGAATCACTCGATCAATTGATCCAACAAATCTCACCATCGATAAAAAAATATCATTTTGGCGGTGAGGAGGTAGAATTGGAAGATGTTGTTGGGGAATTACTTGTATCCAGCGGTAAAACAATTGCTACCGCAGAATCATGTACGGGGGGATTAATTGGGGACCGCCTCACAAATGTTTCCGGGAGTTCAACCTATTTTAAGGGTGGTATTGTGGCCTATAGCAATGCGGTAAAAGAAGAAGCTATCGGTGTAAGTAAGAAAACATTGGAATCTATGGGTGCCGTGAGTGCAGAAACTGCATTGGAAATGGCTCGAGGTGTGCGTAAAAAACTGAATGCTGACATCGGCGTTTCCACCACGGGGATTGCAGGTCCAACCGGCGGGACTGAAGAAAAACCGGTGGGATTGGTTTATGTTGGTTTCAGCCACGAGGGTGGGGAAAAAGCATATCGTTTCACCTTTACGCCTTTTCGCAGGACGAATAAGCTCATGACCAGCCAGGCTGCCTTAAATATCACCCGTCTTCATTTATTGAATGGATTATAAACTCATTCGGACATTTGTTGCGATTCCCGTCCCAGAACTTGTTTATGCACTCCAGGATTCATTAAAGGCAACGGTTGATCCAAAAATAGGTAAAATTCGATGGGTACGCAAAGACCAGCTTCATTTGACCCTGAAATTCCTTGGAGACACAACCCAGGATTATATCGAGAAAATTCGCCTGACTATGCAAAAAATTGCCGATCAATCAAATCCTTTCAATTTGACTATTAAGGGTACGGGGTGTTTTCCGAAAATTGAACGACCCCGGGTTATGTGGGCCGGCATCAATGGTGAAGTTGACAAACTCAATAAATTGGTGGAGGCAATTCAAAATGATTTAGATCCACTGGGATTTCCAAAGGATTCACATGCTTATCACCCTCATATTACCCTGGGTAGAGCCAGGTATCCGCAAAAAAATACACCCGATATTTCTCAATTTTTAAAAACAACATTTGATTTAATTCAATTCCGAATAGAAAAAGTTCAATTTATTAGCAGTGAACTCTTCCCAAATGGCCCGGTATATACTATTTTAAGCACTCACTTTTTTGGCAATAATTCAGTTTAGGAGCAGAAATGGCTGCCACATCAGATAAGAAAGCAAAAGCTTTAGAACTTGCAATTACCCAGGTCGACCGGCAATTTGGTAAGGGATCCATAATGCGTCTTGGTGGGGATCATCCTGTTATATCAGACAATAGTATTTCTACAGGATGCTTATCACTGGATGTGGCCCTGGGTGTCGGTGGAATTCCCCGGGGTAGGGTGTCTGAGATTTATGGTCCTGAATCATCGGGAAAAACAACCCTCGCGCTTCATATTATATCCGAAGCTCAAAAGACTGGAGGGTATGCAGCCTTCATTGATGCAGAACATGCAATGGATCCGCAATATTCTCAAAAGTTGGGTGTTAACATTGAAGAATTGTTAGTATCTCAGCCGGATACAGGCGAACAGGCATTAGAGATCACTGAAACATTGGTGCGCAGCGGTGCCTTGGCTATTATTGTCATTGATTCGGTAGCAGCCTTAGTGCCCAGGGCTGAACTTGAAGGTGAAATGGGTGATACACATGTTGGCCTACAGGCACGTTTAATGTCCCAGGCATTGAGAAAATTAACGGGGACTGTGAGCCGGTCTAATACGGCGGTGGTGTTCATTAATCAAATTCGTGAAAAAATTGGTGTAATGTATGGCAATCCTGAAACAACCCCGGGTGGCCGCGCACTAAAATTTTATACATCCGTTCGATTGGAAATACGGCGGATTACAACCATTAAAGATGGCACGAACATTGTGGGTAACCGCACCCGTGTAAAAGTAGTAAAAAACAAAGTTGCGGCGCCGTTTAAGCAAACGGAATTCGATATCATGTATAACCAGGGAATTTCCTATATAGGTGATATTTTGGATTTAGCTTTAAAAGGCGATATTGTTCAAAAAATGGGATCATGGTTTTCTTATGGTGACATGAAAATTGGCCAGGGGCGTGAGAACTCAAAACAATTCCTTCTTGATAATGAAGATGTAAAAAATGAAGTAATTGCCAAGGTTAAAACTTTCATGGGATTGGACGAATCCAAAGCGGAGGAGAATGGCAAACCGTAAAATCGTCAGGGTAAAACGGTCTACTAAATATTCGGACCGTATAATAATTTTCTTAGATGATAAAAGCGTCTTCAGAATTCCTGAGGACGTTTTTGTTTTAAATGTATTGCATGAGGGAGATGAAGTCACTCTTGAGGAAATACAATCCTATGGACAAAAAATGCGCCTGCAGGAGGCACGGGATAGTGCTTTTCGTTTATTGGGATATCGGATGAGAAGCATTGCCGAAATGCGGAAGCGATTGAAAGAAAAAGATTTTGATGCCGAGGAGGTAGAACAAACAATACAATACTTGACGGATCAGGCTTATTTGGATAATGAAGAATTCGGCAGGGCATTTGTAAGAGAAAAAGTGCGGAATAAAAAAATTGGTCCAAAAGCGTTGAAAACTGAATTATTTCCCCATTATTTATCCCCCGACCTGACCGATTCTCTTTTAGCTGAAGTTTACCGGGAATTCGATATGATTTCTTTAATTGAATCCCATCTAATAAAACGGCGGATTGCAAAGAATTCGCCCTTAAATAATAAAGATAAAAAGCGGTTATCCGATTTTCTCCTGCGAAAAGGTTTTTATTGGGATACAATCCAGGAAGTGTACAATAACTGGGGATTGATTTAAGGATGGAACTGGTTTGCGTATAAAAGAGAAAAAGATGAATTTAGAATTGATCCAAAAACACCTGGGACTTGTTCCCAACAGCACCGAACAGTTATTTTTAAAACATTTTTGGAAATCTTATCAAAATCAAAGTTGTTTTGATGCAGAAGTATCCCAAAGCGAGATTCAATCAAGCGAAGGTTCAAAACTGATATTAATTGCTCAGGGTAAATACGACCCAAGGAAAATGGTTGCCGCAAATGTCTTTCATGCCCTAAATGGTCGTAAAATCGCTGCAATTCCAACAGAAAACGGTTCATTGATTTTGGGTCATTCAATAGAAGCTCCGACAATGCAAAATGACAGCGCACATTACCTTTATTTTTTAAGCGGTTCAAAAATCAGAAGAGCAATCCATGATTTTAATCAGCAAGAATGGTTTAGAGGCGCAATTCCGGTGCATAAGGGTGGATTGGGGTATTGCCTCCATCAACTATTGAAAAAACACCATTGCGGCATTGAAATGACCTTTAAACACAGGAATGATATAAATACGCTATCTAAAATCGGCATGCATGGACTTTTAATCTTGATCAATCGCAGAGGTGTTGATAATTCTCAATTATTGTTGAAAAAATCAAAAGTGGATTTTATCAATATGGGTCGTCTTACAAGTGATTTAAAAATTGAAATATTCATTCGACGAAAATCAGTACTTCATATTCCAATTTACGTTTTGGATTCACTGGTTCGGCAGAAACATGCTTTTGAAGAAATTAAAATGCAGACTTCCGTTCCCAATATGTTGCCGCCAAAATTGAAATCGAAAAAATACTATAACAGCGAACTGGTTAAATTGGTGAAAGATTATGATTCTACTAAACAACCGAATCCATCCTCAAAATCAATGCAAATTCAGGATAATGTTTATTCCTTTGTCAAAAAAAGGGTTCGATTTGGGATGGCATTGAATGATAACCAATATATCAATTACAATGATTACCAAATGAAATCTATTGCCGCCATTGCCAATAGCACCCGCCAATTAGTGTGCACTGGAATTCGACCGGAAGTTTGCAGTGGATTTATTACCATGACCGAGGCCAACCTGAATGAAAAGGGATCCTTCCTTAAAGGCATTCATGACGCGGGGCAATTATTGAATATATCGATTGCACATTTATCTTTCGAATTAAACCAGGATTTACCGAATGGGGAATTCTGTACCGCAGGAACCTGTTTAAATGATGAGTTATTTCCAGGTATATTCCGGGAGCCGGGCCTGTTTATTTCTATCTTAGGCAGCCATCGCGGGGAATTAGGTGGAAGTCGTTATTTATCCCTTTTGAAACAGGAAAACCATGGGCACCGGCCGATTGTTGATTTAATCATGGAATCTCGTCTCCAGGAAGCAATATTGGCTGGAATCCAGGGGAAATTAATTCAATCAGCCCGGGCGGTTGGTCGGGGCGGGATTGCCGTATCCATTGCCAAATCTTTTGGGTTTCATAGTGAATTGGGTGCGCGCATTCATTTTTCAAGGAAACTGAAGACAGAGGAATTGTTTTTCGGGGAAACGCAGGGGCTGGTGTTGGTATCCATCAAGGAATCCGATTTAATGGAATTTGAAAGAGTTTGCATGACAATTGGTATTCCCGCAACCACGATTGGGCGTGTTACTGAAGATGGTATATATACCTTTAACGATGCCATTAAGTTGCAGGTGAACAAATTTAATTAAGTAAAATGGATTATTGTGTTACAACAAATCGTGGTGAGATTGTATTCGTTCGTAATATTTACTGCATTGGGCGGAACTATAAAGCCCATGCGGATGAATTAAATAATGAGATTCCGGAATCGATCGTAATCTTTCAAAAATCAATCCCGGCATTGAATACGTCGAATGAGCTTATTTTGCCGGAAAACAGAAATATTCAGCATGAACTTGAAACTGTTATTTTGATTGGAAATGATGGCGAAAATATTACAGAAGAACAAGCTGCGAACTATATTTTAGGATATGGATTGGGTCTTGATTTAACCGATCGAAAATTTCAAACCGAATTAAAAAGAAAAAAATTGCCGTGGTTATTGGCGAAATCATTTAAAGGTTCCGCCGTTGTTTCTTCATTCGGGCCAAATGAAATTGTGGAAGATTTCTGGTTGAAAGTAAATGAAGATATTCGACAAAAGGGGAATGTGGATGATATGATATTCTCCATTCCAAAACAAATTTCTTTTCTTTCAAATATGATACCCCTGATGAAGGGCGATTTGATTTTTACTGGAACTCCCAATGGCGTGGGTCCGCTAAATCCTGGAGACCACTTAGAATTGGGGATTGGGAACAGGAAGATCCATTCATTAAAGGTTTTTTGAGTTTTTCGGATTGAAATGATGAGCTTTGCGAATCATACATTAATAATGAAGAAACAAATATTATTTTTGTTTGGATTATTGTTCATTATGGGTTGTGGTTAATCTATTGATGCTAAAGATCAACCATTCGAAAACCCGATAATTGTTTTGGATGATGTTGATTCGAGTTCAGTAACAGGAGATAAAGATGGACTTGCTTTTATTCACCAAGATGGATGGTCAACCCCCGTTAAATTACAGGTGAGCGATGAAGGGGCAGAAGATGGAACGTACATCACCAGAGATGGAAGATATGTTCTCTTCTACTATGTACCAACCTGGAGTGGCGGAAACGGGATAGACCCCCAGATATTTTTCACTGAACGTCCATTTATAACCAAACAAGTTCATCCAATTACTTCAGATGATTTTAATGCTGAAGCGGGACCCTATATTTCAGAAGCCGGCGATATTTATTACACAAAAACATTTATTGTTCTTGAACCAACACCCCACGAAGCCACACCAAGAAAAATAGTCGTGAATGATGGTGCAACAATTATAGATATGGGGTTGGAGAGCATGAAGGTAATCCGCATTATTGCGACGCATTGGATGAACTTTATGCCAATATTGAATTTGAATCTGGAGAATTAGATATTGCTGTGTTTAAGGATGGCGTAACAACGTTTCTTTCGGAGCCAATTAATCTACTGGGAGAATTAGATTTCCAACCATTTTTAACAGACGATTGCCAGACCATGTATTTTACTTCGTCAAGGGGAGCGGTCGTAAGTAATTTTCCGCTTCAAATTTATAAATAACAGAGATTAGGAGAATTTGAGTGGAGCGAACCGGAATTATTCATCTCCCATCCGCAACCAGAAGGAATGTTTGGAAGTGTTGGAGAATTCTCAATAACTCGGGATAGAAAACAAATGTTTTTCTTGGAACTTACAATTACCCTTCAAGGGGAAGATTTTGTTGGAACAAATGAAATGTATTATGCTGAAAAGTATGATAGGTAATAATATTATATGAAATGCAAATCTATATCCATTCTTTAGTGGTTTCTTAGATCTTATGGATTGAATTTAAATTACTTTGATTTCAGGGTTTTAACGATCGGCTTTGTATGGGCCAACATGGCTTCATGGATTTTTCCATTTGTTGCTAAAATATGCTTTTTATAGATGTTAAATTCATTTCCATCCATTTGGGTAACCGTTCCACCGGCCTCAGTAACTATTAATATCCCGGCGGCCGTGTCCCATGGCTTGAGGTCGAATTCCCAAAATCCATCAACCATGCCACAAGCTAAGTGGCACAAATCAACCGAAGCGGCTCCAAGTCTGCGGACACCCTGCGTTAGGTGGGTGAATGATTTGAACAAATCCATATTGGCTTCCCATTTTGCACCATGGTCATACCCAAAACCCGTAACCAAAAGGCTGGTTTCCAATTGGGCATTGCTCGAAACACGAATTTGGATATTATCTACAAAAGCACCCCTACCGGCAGTTGCTGTAAATAATCGGTTCGACGGCAGTTCCAATACAACGGCAATTTCCGGGACGCCATTTATCAGGCAGGCGATTGAAACAGCAAAGGACGGATATCCATGAACGAAGTTTGTGGTACCATCAAGTGGATCAATAAGCCATTCATATTCAGATGATGAATCGTGTGCACCGCTTTCTTCAGCCAGAATAGAATGTTCCGGGAATTTATCCCGTATACACTTAATAATCACATCTTCCGAGCGTCGATCGGTTTGAGTCACCAAATCAGTTCTCCCTTTATAATCGGGATTTCGGGGCTGATCCAAAGCAGACAGAATAATATTGCCTGCGTCCCGGGCGGCTGATTTAGCGACATTTGACAGATCTTGATTCATAATTAAAAAAGGTCTAACCTATTTTAACGATGCAATTATTTTAAAAATAAATTCTTTGATGTTGTCGATTACTCCGCCTTTCCGGCCTACTCCCAATAGAAGAAGGCGGGCAGGCAAGTCGGGTTTACTATACTTAATAACAAGCTGAACTTTAGCCCAATTAAAGATTTACTTAAACGTTGGGTGGTCCACTGCGAAATATTTTTTTGTCATTTTCTTTAGAACACCGGAAAGAAGAATGATAGACAACAGGTTCGGAAAGGTCATAAATCCAAGCGCTGCATCCCCAAAAGACCAAATGGCCTCGAGACTGGCAATGGCGCCAACGAACACGAAGAAAATATAAAACATACGATAAATCGGAATTGCTTTTTCGCCGAACAGATACTCCGTAGAACGATCTCCATAGAATGACCAACTGATCACAGTTGAGATGGCAAATAGCAATACACCAAAGGTGATAATTTTATCGCCATAAGGAAAGATGTAAGCCAAGCCATCTTTAAATGCCAATGAAGTGAGCAGACTGCCGTTCAGCAATGGTTCAGCAAAAGAAGGATCAATCCTCGTGGTATAAAATTCCGTATGATGCCATGCGCCGGTTACGATGATGGTTAGTCCCGTAAGTGTGCAAATGATAATGGTATCAATAAACGGTTCTAAAAGGGCCACAGCACCTTCTCGAACGGGAAATTCAGTTTTGGCAGTTGAGTGAGCGATCGGTGCGCTGCCTTGTCCCGCTTCATTCGAATAGAGTCCCCGCTTAACTCCCCATAGCATGGTGTTCATAATTACAAGCAATGTACCGCCGGCAACGCCGCCTACAGCAGCTGGCGGATTAAATGCCAATGAAAAAATCATGGAAAAACTGGCAGGAACATCACCAATATTAGCAATGAGGATAAGTATGGCCGCAATGAAATAAACCGCCGCCATAAAAGGCGCTAAAAAGGAAGTCACATTTCCAATCCGTTTAATACCGCCAATGATGACTAATCCCGC
>JAYEFG010000074.1:0-9235 GCA_034658595.1 Fidelibacterota bacterium
AATTGTAACATCTTTAATGATGGGGCATTTGCTCCTATGACGGATAAGGAGACAAAAGCTGATACGGTCTTATGGCTGGAAAATAAACAGCCCATGCTTTTTGGTGCCGAAAAAAATAAGGGCATTCGTTTGGACGGGAATAAACCCATTGTAATTAAGATTGGTAACAAATGGAGTGTTGACGATGTTCTTGTTCATGATGAATCTGATTATGTGATTGCATCCCTGCTTTCAAACCTGACCTATCAGCCGGATTTCCCTGACCCGATTGGTGTATTATACGCGATTGATTCTGAAACTTATGAAGATTCCATGGTAAACCAGATCAATTCTGCTATTGAAAAAAAGGGTACATGTTCTGTCCAGGATATCCTTGATGCCGGTGATACATGGGTTGTAGAATAGACTGATATTTTGGGGTTCCGTAAAGAAAAAGACAGCATGGGCGTTCTAAATGTGCCCGAAGACCGTTACTACGGTGCCCAAACCCAGCGGTCCCTAAACAATTTCAAAATTGGGGGAGAACGCTTTCAACGGGAACTTATTTGTGCTTATGGAATCTTGAAAAAAGCGGCCGCTTCAGTGAATGAAGGAGTTGGCAAACTGGATTCAAAAATAGCTTTGGCAATTTGTGATGCCGCTGATGAAGTGATCGAAGGTAAACTGGATGATCACTTTCCGTTGGTGGTTTGGCAGACCGGTTCAGGGACCCAATCTAACATGAACTTCAATGAAGTGATTGCCAACCGCGCTATTGAAATGATGGGCGGAAAGATGGGAAGTAAGGACCCTGTCCACCCCAATGACCATGTAAACATGGGGCAGTCAACCAATGATACGTTTCCTACCGCCATCAATATTGCTGCTGTTGAAGCAACAATAAATCAGTTAATCCCTGAACTCACAAAGCTCGAAGCCAGCCTCGCGGAAAAAGTAAAAGATTTTGATACGATTATAAAAATCGGTCGGACCCATCTTCAGGATGCCACACCTCTGACTTTGGGACAGGAATTCTCAGGCTATTCATCCGCCTTAAGACATGGGATTACCCGTATTGAAAAAGCTCTCGATCATTGTTATGAACTGGCAATGGGAGGAACAGCAGTTGGAACGGGGATTAATTCATTCGAAGGATTTGGTGAACAGGTTGCAGCGGAAATTTCAACACTGACGGGACTTCCGTTCAAAACAGCTGAGAATAAATTTGAAGCACTTGGCGGGCAAGACAGCATTGTTGAATTATCCAGCGCTTTAAAAACAGTGGCTGGATCCTTATTCAAAATTGCCAATGATATACGCTGGTTGGCTAGTGGTCCCCGATCCGGAATTGGTGAAATATTAATCCCTGCCAATGAACCCGGGTCATCCATCATGCCCGGGAAGGTGAACCCCACTCAATGTGAAGCTATGACCATGGTATGCACACAAGTGATGGGAAATGACACAACCATCACCATTGCCGGTGCCAGTGGAAACTTTGAACTCAATGTTTACCGTCCCGTGATTGCTTACAATATTATCCAGTCTATCCGATTATTGACGGATGCCTGTGATTCATTCCGTGTTCATTGTGTTGAGGGGATTGAGGCCAATGAGGAGCGGATCCATTTCAATCTTTATAATTCATTAATGCTCGTAACTGCTTTGAATCCTCATATTGGATACGATAAAGCAGGGGAAGTGGCCAAGAAAGCCTACAAGGATAATACATCACTGCGAGAGGCCATTATAGCCTTGGGATACTTAAGCGGAGAAGAATTTGACCGATTGGTTCAGCCAGAGAATATGATCCGTCCTGAAAAAACCGACTGATCCCTGCGGAACCGATCCGCATTTTTCGAGTTAACTTTATCAAATTCCTGCCTATTCTGCCTCGGGCATTGACTTAAATTTCATAATGGCTATCAAACTTTCCATTCCACAATCACTAAAATATTTAAAATCGGCTGTTATTCTCGCCGTGACTGGGATGATGGCGATTTTTGTCTTTATCTTTTATTTAGCCCAAGATCTTCCTTCTCTAAGTCAATTGGAAAATTATGATCCTGATTTAGTGACACGGATTTATTCCGCCGATGGAGAAATCCTGGATGAATTGTACCTTGAAAAACGTATCTTTATCAGTATTTATGATCTTCCCAATAATTTAAAAAACGCACTGATTGCATCAGAGGACCGCCGTTTTTATGATCATTGGGGTATTTCCACCCGGGATTTATTCCGGGCCATTGTCATTAATATTTTCAGTTTTAGCTATAAGCAGGGATTCAGTTCACTCACCCAGCAGGTCGCCCGGACACTCTATGATACGATTGGGTTCAAGAAAACAATTATCCGAAAAATTAAAGAAATCATTACCGCTATCCAGATTGAACGAACTTATACCAAAGATGAAATCCTTGAAATGTACCTCAACAATGTCCATTTTGGTCATGGTACTTATGGTGTTCAAGCCGCAACTAAACGGTATTTTGGGAAAAGTGCATCTTCATTAACACTGGGTGAGTCAGCCATGCTGGTGGGTATCCTGCCGGCGCCGGCGCGCTATTCTCCCGTACGCCATCCGGAGCGGGCTCATTATAAACGGAATGTAGTTTTGCGTGTGATGCGGGACCAAAGATTCATCACCAAAGGAATTTATTCCGAAGCCCGGGCAATTGAATTTGAAAATGTGATCGAATTTCAGGCCAAGGGTACTGCGCCCTACTTCACTGAATATGTTCGCCGCATCATGGAAAAAGAGGACGATCACTTGGGAGTCAATATTTACCGTGATGGACTCAAAATTTATACCACCCTGGATACTCGGCTGCAATCCATCGCTGAAGATGCGCTTATGCGATCCATCAAGAGGAACCAGGATAAGTTGAACCAACGCCTTTTCAATGATGATGAGGAATTTTCTCAACTGGCCTACTTGGGAATATTCCCGGAAGATACGGTAAAAATGATGATGGCCGGTGATACAACCCTTTATGAGGACCTGCGGAATAAACTTTTGATCCAGGGTGCCTTTGTGGCATTGGACCCATCATCCGGAGCCATCCTCGCTATGGTGGGGGGGCGTCCCGATTATCACGATCAGTATAACCGTGCAGTCCAAGCCAAGCGTCAACCGGGATCGGTATTTAAGCCATTCGTATATACAACTGCTATTGATAATGGATATCCTGTTACAAAGCAGTTATTAAATCAGCCCTTGGTGCTGCGGGTACGGAATGCGGAGGGAGAGTGGGAAAAATGGATGCCCCGTAATTACGACGGCACCACCAGTGGATTGACATCTCTGCGGGAGGGGATTAAAAAATCAATTAATTTGGTCGCCGTTCGCGTGGTGAAAGAATTGGTTCCGGCGACGGAAGTGAAAGCAACAGCGGAACGAATGGGAATTACAACCAATATCCGAGCTGTTGATGCGATTGCATTGGGAACATCAGAAGTTTATTTATTGGATGTGGTCAATGCTTATTCGGCATTTGCAAATAAAGGAGTCCTCAACCAACCATTTGGTATCAGTAAGGTTGAAGATCGATATGGTAACATTATTAAAGAATACCACCCCATTCGGGAAGAAGTCCTGCGGGAAGAGTCGGCTTATGTTATGACCAATATGCTGCAGACCGTCATGGATGCGGGGACGGGCGGTAGTGCCCGTTGGCGCCATAATTTTTATCATCCTGCCGGTGGCAAAACGGGCACAACCCAAAACTGGACCGACGCATGGTTTGTAGGATTTTCGTCTCAAATAGCGGCTGGCGTGTGGGTTGGTGTGGATGATCCCAGAGTCAGTTTGGGTGAGAGCCAGGATGGCACTCGTTCCGCTCTCCCTGCCTGGGCTCGATTCATGACGGCAGCCCATGATACTTTAGGTTTAAAACGGGTGGATTTTGAACGGCCCGATGGTGTGGTGGATCTAGAAATCTGTGCCACCACCAAAGATAAGCCAACGAATCTATGCCCGCTGGAGACTGAAATATTTATAAAGGGAACGGAACCTTCGCAAGTTTGCAAAGTCCACCGGCGGAATTAAGCCGCGTCTAAGATCTCCTGTGCTTCCCGGCGAACGAGGTATGCCGGATCAAGTTTTCGGTCTTCATCCAAACCCATGACCCGTTTCACCTTGGCTAAAATTTCCTTTTTCTGAATTTCATTTGCGAAACCATATCGTATCAATTTGCCCAGGTTGCGGATTGCTTTTGATCGAATCACATCATTCCCATGAGAAAGTTTACTCACCAATGCGGTAAATATAGCGTCGCGCAAATCCGGGCTTACATCATCGGGATTCATGTTTTCGCAAATTTTCCCT
This sequence comes from Fidelibacterota bacterium, assembly GCA_034658595.1. Classification (GTDB taxonomy): domain Bacteria; phylum Fidelibacterota; class Marinisomatia; order Marinisomatales; family TCS55; genus TCS55. The sequence continues at coordinate 4,310 of JAYEFG010000074.1, forward strand.
AAAGCACGTACGGCTGTATCTTCACATTCCTTTTGGGGACTATTCACTTTTTCCAGTACCAATGGAAGAGCTGCCACAATTTTCGGTGACCTAATTTTCCCCAATGCATAAAGGGCGAAAGCCATTTCGGGGGACCCGTGCGTGGATTGGATTACATTTAATAAAGGAGCAATGGCCGATTCATCCATGAGACCGCAGGCCCTGGCAAAATTCAACTCCGCTTTTATGTCCGAATCGGCAATCTTTTCCAGCACCAGCGGAATTGCTGCGGCCCCCATTTTTGCAACGGTATCTACAGATTTTTCTATAGCAGTTCTTAAATCCGGGCGGTCAAAAGGATCAATGTAAAAGAGGGATGTAATTGCATCAAACATTATCGGCAGATCTTCTGTCCTTGTACCATCTGTTATGAATGATTCTATTTCATCGAGACCATCCATTATAATTGAGGAATTAGCTGATGACAGCTTTTTGAAGGATTTGTCCATGGGAAACCTCCTGGGCTATGCGCTAAACGAACCCATTGAAAATCCATCTGAACAAAATTAAAAGTTTAAAATTCACCTGCTTTTCGTTGGAAAACTTGTTAATAGCACTGCTATTAACTGCATTTCCCGCCTTAATCAGGCTAATTTTAATTCTTTTTCATTCACACATTTGGAATACCAAGGGGTTCAAAAAAATAACGTGTGGCTGACTTTTTTCGGTCCAATTATGACCGAATTTGCAAGATAATTTAAGGCAGAATTCAGTTTATTTTCATTAGAATTGAAACAGCGGAAAATAGGCGTCCCGGCTTTGACTTCATCACCGATTTTGGCCATGAATTCAATCCCCGCTGTTGTATCTAAGATGTCATTTTTATTGCGCCTGCCGCAACCCATTTCAACACCGGCCCAACCAATATTGAGAGTATCCATGGATTCAATATATCCAGAGGATTCAGCCTTGATGGTTTTTTCAAATAAGGGTGAATTCAATGAATCCTGCCCAGATAAATCACCACTTTGGGCAGCAACCATTTCATCAAACTTTTGATATGCCTTACCGCTTTGGACCAGATTCTCCTGGATAGAAATTGCAGCGTTTTCATCCCGGGTAATCCCGGCTTGAACCAATAATTTACTTCCCAATTCAAACACAACATCCATGAGGTCTTTGGCGCCGTTTCCTTTCAGCGCGGCGATTGATTCAGAAATTTCGCACCACATACCTGCTGTTCGGCCCAGGGGTTGATTCATGCTGGAATAGATTACATCTGTTTTAACGCCGAATGCTTCACCGACTTTTTGTAAAGTTTCACCCAAAGGTATTGCCTGCTTCATAGTTTTCATGAAAGCGCCATTGCCCGTTTTAATATCCAGGACAAGGCCCTGGATGCCTTCAGCAATTTTTTTGCTCATAATAGATCCGCATATCAAGGGAATAGAATCAATGGTTCCGGACACATCCCTAAGGGCATACAATTTTCGGTCGGCAGGGCAAATATTTTCTGTCTGGCTCATGATGCAAAGGCCATGGATCTCCACGATATTTTTAAATTGATCTATAGTCAAGTTCGTTTGGAATCCCGGAATCGTTTCCAATTTGTCAATGGTGCCTCCCGTGTGGCCCAAACTGCGGCCGGATACCATAGGAATAGCCAGTCCTGCGGCTGCCATAACCGGCGCCAGGATAATGGATACTTTATCCCCCACACCACCGGTGGAATGTTTATCGGCAATATAGGCGTCCAATCCGGAAAACTGAATCCGCTCTCCTGAATTCAGCATTACTTCGGTAAAGGTAAAAATTTCCCCGTTAGACATTCCATTGCCATGAACAGCCTTGAGGAATTGGGTCATTTCATAATCATGAATCTGACCATCTACATAAGCACTGATAAGGGTCTCAAGGTCATCCCCGGGGATGGATTTACCACTGGATTTAAGCTGAATCAGTTTCTGCAGGTTCATCCTTATCCTTTTTTAAGCGTTTCAAAAAGTTGAATTCAAACCGCAAGGGCGGTTGTTCCCGAACTGTGTGGAGGATGAGGTAAGTACTGATAACCAAAAGGATCGCATTGGGAAACCAGATGCCCACGGCAGGAGAGAGAATTGTTCGATCCGCCAGGTCTTCACCTCCGATCATTAAGATATAATAAACGAGGAAAAAGCCAAATGAAAGGCTGGTGGCAATGGTAAAACCCCCTTTCCTGAATAGAACACCCAGGGATGCCCCTGTCATGACAAACAGGATACATGCCACGGGGAGGGAAAATTTCTTGTGAAGTTCTACCTCATATTTATTGTTGGACTTACCATAACTGCGAAGGAGATTGTACTCATTTCGAAGCTGACGCTGTGCAATGCTGATATCTTTTTCCTTGCGGTAGATTGCATCGCCGCTATTGGCTGTATCGGCAGAAAATGCATTTTTATAATTGGTTAATAAAAGTTGGGCTGACGCAAAATTCGGCGGTACAACACTATCCATTTCCGTCCGCATGAAGGCCCGGCCGACGCGGCCTTTCACAATATCAATCCGGTTATCAATATCTTCCAGTTTTTTGAGAATCATCTGAATTGTCATTTCCCTGTCTGAACGGCTGGTTGTATCGCGGCGGTTCAGGAAAAGATCATCTGCTGGAATTGTAATCACATGTTTGTTGAATTCGATACGGCGGTAATTGCCGTAATCCCTTAAATCCAATTCATGGATTTCACCATTAAAGAGTGTCAGGATAATAGCGTCATCAATGGTAGAAAGGGCTCCTGTTTTGGAGTGAATGCTGGTTTGGGTTTCACCAATTCCTTTGCTGAAAATTCGCACATCCTTCAGGGTATCACCTTCTTTATCGCGGATGATCAAACTGTAATCGGGCAAATCATCCATGAAATATCCCGGTTCAATATTGAGATCCGGCCGTTTGCGGTAAATATCCCCGGAAAGCATGCGGGCTTTGAAATTCATTTCCGGCATCAGGAATGAATTAAACACACTCAAAGTAACGGCGATGACTAACCCCAGGATAAAGGCCGGGCGGACGATAGTGAGGAAGCTGATCCCTGAAGCGCGCATGGCGGTGATTTCATTGTCTTCGGAAAATTGACCGAAGGTCATAAGGGCCGCCACCAATACCGCCATTGGTACGGCCAAAGCCGTGATCCATCCAAGGTTGAGAAAGAGGTATTCAAAGATAGTTCCCAGATCCAGACCTTTTCCAAGAAAGCGGTCGATAGCTCTCAATAGGAATTGGGTGAATAGTACGAATACAATAATCAGCAGTGAAAAGATAAAGGGCATAAATAACTGCTTGAGGATGTATCTGGTGAGCAGGCGCATGTGAAAAATTACAATAACTCCATCCTAAAACTACCATCTTGAATGGAATATGGTTACAAGTGTTCCGGCAAATTTCTTTACATTAAATGGACATAATTCCACTAATTTCCCCGGCTTCAATTGAAGAGATTTAGTTGAATTTGTATGGTGGGTGTAGCTCAGCTGGTTAGAGCACCTGGTTGTGGCCCAGGAGGCCGTGGGTTCAAGTCCCATCACTCACCCAAGAAAAGTATTAAAGACTTAAGATAAAAGATAAAAAGAAGTTTGCCGAATTGCGAATTAATTGGTCAGTTATCTTTATTGAAAATTCGGGGTATAGCGTAGTCCGGTTAACGCGCGTGCTTTGGGAGCACGAGATCGGGAGTTCGAATCTCTCTACCCCGACACTGAAAAAGCCTTGTTTCTCTGATGAGAGATGGGGCTTTTTTGTTTATAAAAGACACACCCACATTGTTGGGTAATTCTGCGTAGTTTCTTATATGAAACGCCTCTGGGTCATATTATTTGTATTGCCTCTCTTTGCTCAAGATTTTAATAAACATAATATCTCAGCTGGGATGCTTGATGATAAAACAGGATTTAGTCTTATTGGCTATACCTATAATATTGAACACACAGAAATGGATGAGTTTTTTATAGGGGGTGGAACTATGTTAATGGCATTTACAGGCTCTGCAGGATGGAAACATTATTATAAAAAATCAAAGCTTTCTTTTTATTCTGTATTGTCAGGACAAGGAGTTATGCATTTGGGATTTTCTGGTTTTATGCCAACTGCTTCATTTGCATTAGAATATAGCTTAACGAAGAAAACTCAAATAAAAATCGGGCTTTGGGGCATGGCTCTGCTAGGTGGTACTTCGGGTGAAGATGGTGGTGAGACTGCTATTTTGCCTTTTATTGGTTTGAATTTTGGGTTCTAAATCTAAATGAAACAATCAATCATTATCCTTACCGCATTCTTTTTCGCTTGTACGCCGCCCCATTCTCAAATGGCGACCTCAAATAAAACAGAAAAACTTCTTCTTAATAAATGGATCCCCGTGGAATATGTTATTGATGAGAAGCAGTACCCCATTGAGGAAAGGCGCCAGAACGATTTTTTAGAATTGCTGCCGAATCACGAGAAGAATGAGCGGTTCCATGGCAAAAAGGTGAAAGGCAGTTGGGAGTATTTACCCCACGGAAATTTCATCATGATCTACGGTCCGAAAAAGTGGATATACGTACCGGCTCGAGTGGTGAGTATTTCGGATGAATGGTTGAAGATTATCACATATGATGTGAAATCGGGCAAGTTTATCATCAGTGTTTATAAGGCAGGAAAATAAATGAAAAGCAGAACAATTGTAGAAATTGGCGGCATGATCAGCGTGATTGGTTCCCTCATTTTTGTAGGTGTAGAAATCAGCCAAAATACAGCGGCGGTTCGAGGTGCCACGCAGCAGGAGGTATCTTATCAAATTACTGAAATGTATAAAATGGGCGTTGAAAATGAAAAAATTGCGTACATAATGAGTCAGGCATACAAGGGAATTCGTAAAAGTGATTTAAATGAAACAGATTATACTCGATTTTGGCTTTTTTCTTTGATGGGACTCA
>JAYEFG010000075.1:0-35765 GCA_034658595.1 Fidelibacterota bacterium
GCCGTAAAATTATTGTGGATACCTATGGCGGATATGCACCCCATGGCGGAGGCGCATTCTCCGGAAAAGACCCCTCCAAAGTTGATCGCTCAGCCACTTATATGGCACGCTACATCGCTAAAAATATTGTAGCTGCGGGCTTGGCTGAAAAATGTGAAGTCCAGTTTTCTTTCAGTATCGGTGTGGCTGAACCCACATCCTTTTACGTAAAATCCTTTGGAACGGGTTCAATGTCCGACGAAAAATTAACCGAGATTGCCCGTTCTGTATTTCCATTAAAACCTGGTGGAATTATCAGTCATTTAAAGTTAAAATATCCACGCTATCGCCAAACAGCCGCCAATGGGCATTTTGGAAGAGAAAATGACTTATTCACTTGGGAAAAAACGGACATGGTTGATTCGTTGAAATCAACCATCGCTGAAAGGAATTAAAATGGCTTTAGCAGAAATGACTCAAACTGAAAGATTACCCTGCAAGGTTAAGGATATTTCCTTAGCTGAATGGGGTCGCAAAGAAATCACCCTTGCTGAAGCGGAAATGCCGGGTTTGATGGCCATCCGTGAAGAATATGGACAGTCTAAACCGCTGAAAGGCGCCCGCATCGCCGGTTGCCTGCACATGACAGTTCAAACAGCCGTGTTGATTGAAACCCTGATTGAATTGGGTGCGGAAGTGACTTGGTCATCCTGCAATATTTTTTCAACCCAAGATCACGCCGCCGCGGCAATTGCTGCAACCGGTATACCGGTTTACGCCTGGAAAGGAATGAACGAAGAAGAATTTGATTGGTGCATCGAACAAACAATGTTTGCTTTTGCAGACGGTCAACCGCTGAACATGATCCTTGATGACGGTGGCGACCTGACCAATATGGTTTTGGATGAATTTCCTGAATTAATTACCGGAATTAAGGGCCTTTCTGAGGAAACAACTACAGGTGTTCATCGCTTGTATGAGCGGGTGAAAAATGGAACTTTGACTATGCCGGCTATCAATGTGAACGATTCTGTCACCAAATCGAAATTTGATAATAAATATGGTTGTAAAGAATCATTGGTTGACGCTATCAGGCGTTCCACGGATATCATGCTGGCCGGTAAAGTAGCCATCGTCGCCGGGTATGGGGATGTGGGTAAAGGCTCTGCAGCTTCTCTCCGTGGTGCCGGCGCCCGTGTGATCATTACAGAAATTGATCCGATTTGCGCCCTCCAGGCTGCCATGGATGGGTTTCCAGTTAAACGGATGGAAACCGCTATACCTGAAGCAGATATTGTTGTAACAGCTACCGGTAATAAGGACATTGTTGAGGGTCGCCATTTCGAAGCCATGAAAGATAAAACGATTGTCTGCAATATTGGTCATTTTGACAATGAAATTGATATCGCCTGGCTGAATGAAAATTATGGCAATACCAAGGATACCATTAAACCCCAGGTTGATAAATATACCATTAAAGGTAAAGATGTGATCATCTTGGCCGAGGGGCGACTGGTGAATTTGGGTTGTGCCACTGGCCACCCGTCATTTGTTATGAGCAATTCATTTTCAAACCAAACTCTGGCCCAAATTGAGTTGTGGAATAATAATGAAAACTATGATAACGATGTTTATGTGCTCCCCAAGCATTTGGATGAAAAAGTGGCTTCCCTGCATCTGAACAAACTGGGTGTTGAATTGACCGAATTGAGGGAGGATCAAGCGGAATATATCGGTGTTGAAGTAAAAGGACCTTTTAAACCTGAACAGTACCGATATTAATCATTAATTGGAATTTAACAAAAAAAAGAGCTCCGATTTTCGGGGCTCTTTTTTTGTGGTAAAAGGGACTCATTTTAGGTCAATTTCTGCAACGTATCGTCAGGCATATGACCCAATTATAATGCATCAAAATCTGAAGAAATCTAAATCTACATTGAGTAAACGATTATCCAAGTCACTCATCGGATTCGTTTCTTTATTGATTTTGAGCTGCGATTTTCAAAATCCCATTACATTTGAATTGCCCACCTGGTTCTTTGAACTCACCTTTCCATTGATACAAAAAAAATATTCATTAGAAGGGATGGTAGATAATAAACAGATATTTTCTACTGCAGATTCCATCGGGATGCAATTAATGTTTGAAGGTGTCTTGCCTGATACGTCAATCGGTACAGATATTCTTGAAGTTGAACTCAACCAAAATATTCAATTTTCCCAAGACCCGGTCAGTGCACCCAGTTTCTCATTTTCCCTCGATACAACAATAAACCTGACTATACCAATCGCACCTGGCGGACAACTTACCAATAGTTCTGGGACAACTTTTTCAATACCGCCATCTGCAAATCAAACGGTAACGCAAGCGGTTTGGAATACTATCGCCTCGGCCATAGATACAACTATCCAGATCACGGTTCCCATCCCGGATATACCATCTAGTCAATTACCCAGTTTTATTAAGTCCGTGGATGGAATGGTCATCCAGGCGGATGCAGGGAAAAGTATTAGTGATTTTAATTCTACTTTCAAGAATAATGGACTACCAACCGGTGTAACAAATCCCACCGCTGCTTTGGTCACCGATATTACGACTCCAGCTAAAACGTTGGCCAGTCATACCCAGGCTTCTGTGGCGAAGGATGTCAGTTTTGGTCCTACAATCACCTCGTTAAGCCAGGATAGTTTGGGGGGTGCCATTCGGATGGATATTGGTTTTGGAATCGCCAGTACATCTAACGCAACAGTGACCATTAATACGGGTGATAGCGTCCAGGTGAATGTGGCCATACGTTTTCGAATTGCAGGATTAGATTCAGCCCTTGTTCAAGTGAATCAATCTGATTTACCCATGACCCTTCCTGCGATTGATTTTCCAACGGATATTGAAATATTTTCAGGGATACTAAAAACTAACAGTGGATTCGAAGTAAATGAAATCAATATTAAAAGTATTTCCAGTACCTATCCGCTCAAAGTTGATTTCCTTATGAATTTCAAAAATTTCATCCCACCCGCCGGAAAAGATTCAACGAAAATAGATACTGTTTTGAAAAAGGGTACTCCTATCATAAAAAAGTATAATTTGGATGGATATAATTTTATAAATCCTGCCGGGAAGGATGTGGCTCTATCCAAATTAAGTCTTGATGTTTCAGCGAAGTTGCCGGCGCAGTCAGCCAAGATACCATTGGATGGATCTAATATGGGTGCTGTTTCCCTGGATGTTGCGCTGAAAAAGCTGCATTTTGAATCATTGGAAGCGAACATAATCCAGGAATTCCCACCAACAACATTCAGCATAGCCGGGATGCCCTTAGGGTTTTCCGGGATGACGTTTACTGATACAAAATTAGAAATTGAAATGTTGAATGGGATTCGACTGCCCGTGATCCTTGATTTTGATATGGTGGGTATAAATCAAAAAGGTGACTCCATGAAAGTCAATGCTTTGTCCACTTTGGCAAGCCCGACCGGTACAGGGGATACAACTAAAACGATAATTCGACTTTCCCGGGATGGAACCACAACGCTTAAGTATAAATCACCGTCATCGGTTGCCTATTACGATAGTTCTACCGTTTCGCCAAAAACAGGCGAAACAACAATTGTGGACCTCATGTCTTCCAGCCCCGTTATATTCAATGTTGAATCCAGGGCCAGGATTGACGGCCGCGGCACTTTGGAAGCAGGGATGAGCATTGGCGGAAAATATACCATGATGGCTCCTTTCGAAGTCATTATGGCCCCAATGACATTTATTTCAGTTACCAACACACCGGTTCAGGAGATGAATCACAGCAACCGCAATCGCATTCGCAACACCCTTCAGTCTGCCAGTTTAGATTTAACAGTGGAAAATAAAATACCATCGGGTGGTGAGTTGGCCATGCTTATGTCCAACCTGGGTTTCTTCCCCTTAAATACGACAGTCAGCGCACTTTCTTCATTCAAAGACTCAATGGTAGTAAAAAAGGATTGGGCCAGTTCGGACAGCGTTTATATTGTTTCCAAGTGCGACAGTTTAAATCCAAAGACGGGGAATTATTTTATTTTTGACGTCATGGATGATATCGCCGATTGTGTTGATGGCATGGCTTATTTGATTAAGACATCCGGCTCAGGAATGGATACGGTCATATCTTACGTGGATACATTATTAAAAATTCCACTTCCCGATCCGGTCAGTTTTTACCCCGCTACAAATTCCAGCGTTCATGCAGGACAAGTAAAAGATCCGGGCTTTGCAGTTTACAGCAGTCCCATTCCTTCATCCCGGATCATGCTCATGACAAACCCAGGGCAGCCTTATATGGCGCCACGGTTTCACCTGAATGGATCGAACGGGAAAAAGGTTTACCTGTCCACGGCAAACTATATTGATATTAATTCAAATATTACTTTTACTCTTAGCAGCACAGGAATGACCAGCGCTGCGCCGGATGAACTGGTTGTAAAATATCCCAATGGTAACCAGACTTTGAATAAGGATACGGAAGTCACCATTAAATGGAAAACATTTGGTGAAATATCAAATGTCGATTTGGCTTATTATGCCGGGACCAATCCGGATGTAAATAAAGATGATGGATGGACGAATATTGCTACTGAAATATCTAATGTGGACTCTTTCAATTGGACACCCAGTTCGACCTCGGGTATTAATTCGATGAGTATATCCCTGCGGGACAGTGTCCGGATTCGTGTGAAATCAACAGATGGAAAGACGCGGGATATGAGCGGGTGGTATTTTACCATCAGCCATAGCAGTGGAAAAATTCAAAGTGTCTCTGAAATTGTGAAAATAAGAAGAAACCCCTACAAGCAATGAAACGATTCGGGCCCATTCTATTCAGCCTGTTATTATTCAGCCATATTTATGGTCAAAAGCGAGATCCGCGCGCGGTCGCATTGGCCGGTGCCACGACAACCATTGCCGAAGGTATTTATGCGGTTGGATATAACCCGGCTTTGATCGCCTTTCAAATTGAGAAGCCATTCATGATGCAGTTTGGAGGTATTGATTTTGGGATGGGGAATAATTATCTGTCCATGGCAGCCATGCGGGCCTTGAGCGGGGATACACTGGACAATGATGAAAAAACACTGATTATCAATCGTTTGGAAAGAAATGGAGGGCTTACTTTTGATGTCAATGGCCTATTTGCTATTCCAGGAATCAATTATGCCTCTGGGAACATGGCCATTACTGCCAATTTTCTTTATATGGGTTCGTACAGTCTTCCGGCAGGGCTGGCGAGGCTGATGTTGGAAGGGAACGCCAATAATCCTGAAATTGATATGACAATTGGCTTTGAGATTATGGGTGTGAATGAAATGTCGTTTTCATTTGCAGTTCCATATGAATTATTTGCCCTGGGGTTCTCTTTAAAATATCTCCAGGGATTATTCTATTTTGGAATTGACCCCGATTCCAGCAGCGCAAATTTTGTTACCACGCCAACAGCCGTTTATGGTTCTGGTTCTTATTTTCTGCGGCAGGGATTTGGCGGAAGGGGTTATGCGCTGGATATTGGCATTGCCACTAAAGAATATAACGGTCTGCGGTTTGGCATGTCGCTGATTAACGCTTTGGGTACAATCGGATGGAATAAACCTTCCTTTATCAAGGATATCCTGGCGGGGAAAGACAATAAATTTGGCAACAGTGACGATCTGTACCATATGACATGGGATGGGCAGGCTTTATCAGATTCTGTGGCGGTACTGTATACCTATACGATCGATTCGCTGCGAGCAGATAATCTCTCTGGAGGATCTATTTTTTCCAGCAGCTCTAAAATTGTTCCCAATTTAGATGAAAACGGGAAACCAAAAGAATTCAATGTCCGGTATCCATCTATCTTTCGTTTTGGTGTGTCTTATAAGAAAGATGATCTTCTGATCACTTCTGATTTGACCACGGGCTTTGAAAATCGATTATTTGCCTATTCCCGTTGGCGGTGGGCCATTGGCGCTGAGATATTACGGTTCCCAAAATATCCATTTCGCATTGGGTTTGCCTGGGAAGGGATGGACCGAACAGAATTGGGCATGGGGTTTGGGTTTCACAATGGACCAACCTTGATTGATTTTGGATTTTCTTTCCGAAACGGGATGTGGGTCCATTCCATGAAAGGTTTGAACGTCTCCCTTGGGTTTACAGTGACCGCATTTAAAGGAAGAAACAAAAAGAAGGGCGATACGGAAACTACTGGCCCTGCGCCAGTACCTGAAGGCACAAATCCCCCTGATACAGAAAAATCACTTCCGGGCAAAAACCAAAAGTAGCACACCACCAATCGAAAAAAGTACATTTCCCAACCATGCCGCCGCAAGAGGAGACATGATTCCTTTATAACCCATGGACATGCCGAATTTTATAAAGGCATAATATATAAAAATCACAAAAATCCCCATCCCGGCGCCAAAGGATAAACCGCCTTTGGATTTCATCACTACCAATGGCAAACCAAATAAGACAACAATCAAGTTGGTAAAAGCGAATGAAATTTTAAATAATCTATTTACTTCCCATTTAGTTGTATCAACACCGTTATTTTTGAGTTGATCAATCCGAATAGTGAGATCCGCAAAGCTCATTTCATCCGCTGTTTTGGATTGTTGTGTAATATCTTGAGGGGTAAAGTTTAGATCGAGTAAGGTGTCTCCCCGGGACATGTTGATATTTTTCACTTCCCCGGTTGGTTTGAATTCCCGGAGTGAAAAATCGGTCACATTCCAGACATTTAGGGAATCAAGCCATTCAATGCCCCGGGCATCCATACGCCGGGAAACGATGCCATTCTCCAATGAAATTGCTGTAATGCTTCGGCCGATGGTTGTTTCCACTTTATAGCGACCGATTGAAATATGCGTTTTTTCATTTTTTTGTAAAAAGACATCCCGAAGGTCTGTGTGGTGCTTCACTCTGGAGCGGCGCTTCATGTATTCACGTTCAATGTTATAGCGAACTTCATTACCTTTGCTCACCCATTTATTATCAAGTTCGAAAGAAATGAAGCTGACAATTAATCCAATGACGATGATGGGGATCGCAATCCTGTATAGACTGATACCGGTAGCTTTCATGGCTGTAAGCTCATTACGTTTGGCCAATAAGCCGATACTGAAAACAGTTGAAATCAGCATAGACATGGGCAGGCTGATGTTCAAAAACCAGGGAATGGCATAGATATAATATTTAATGGTTATGTTTGCCGGGATGGAATTATCAATAAAGCGGTCCAGGTTTTCTATAAGATCCACAATCAGGATAACACATAGGAATCCTAACAGCGTCATGGACAACGTTATCAAAAATTGGCGAATGAGGTATAAATCCAGCTTTTTCATTTAATTAGCATTAGTAATTAAGCTGGGAATTTCGGTATAATCGGCAACTTTTTTAGTGGAAGAAATGAAAATATTAGAATTATTTGAATCTTCAATATCTGCATTTGCGGGATTCATTTGGGGTCCGCCTATGCTCATTTTACTTCTTGGGGGTGGAATATTTTTTTCAATTTACAGCCGATTTGTACCCTTTAAGTATTTTCGGCATGGGTTTAATATATTACTTGGACGCTATAATGACCCAAATGATCCCGGAGATATTACTCATTTTCAGGCATTGTCCAGCGCACTGGCCAGTACGGTGGGTCTTGGGAATATCAGCGGCGTAGCCATTGCCATCCAAATGGGCGGTCCTGGCGCATTATTCTGGATGTGGGTCAGTGCCATTGTAGGCATGTCCACCAAGTTTTTTTCCTGCACCTTAGCCATTTTATTCCGGGGAGAAGATGACCAGGGCCAGGTGCAAGGCGGCCCCATGTATTATATCGAAAATGGACTGGGGAAAAAATTCAAACCCTTATCGGTTATTTTCAGCGTTGCCGGTTTATTTGGCTGTACGGTCATATTCCAATCCAATCAACTGGCCGATATTATTCGCAACCAGGTTTTATTGCCCAATGGCTGGTTTGTGGATAACGCTGTTACAGGTAATTTTATACAGGGTGTTATCATGGCGCTGCTGACTTCGCTGGTCATTTTTGGCGGTATCAAAAGAATTGGCCAGGTGGCCTCCTTTATGGTGCCCATCATGGTTGTTTTATATATTTTTGCGGGCCTGTTAGTAGTCTTTAACCATCTATCTGAAATTCCATCCCTTTTTGGCTTAATTATCCATGATGCTTTCACCGGGGAATCGGTGATGGGTGGCGCCGTTGGCGCCGTAATCGTTGCCGGTGTCCGCCGTGGATTATTTTCCAACGAAGCAGGCTTGGGTACCTCCGATATGGCCCACGGCGCTGCCATGACCAAAGAACCGGTTCGGGAAGGCCTTGTGGCCATGATAGAACCCTTTATTGATACGATTGTTGTCTGTACCATCACAGCCATTGTGATATTGGCATCCGGTGTCTGGCAGGATGAGGGTCTGAACGGCGTCACCATGACTACAACAGCATTTATCAAAGAATTGGGTGGTTTTGGCCAGTGGCTGCTCCTGGCTGCGGTACTGACTTTCAGTATATCCACCATGATGAGTTATTCCTATTATGGCAGCAAGTGCAGCGGTTATCTATTCGGAACCAAAAGTATCTTTTATTACCGCTGTTTTTATGTGGTAACGATTGTGGTGGGGGCCATGATCACGATCGAAGTAGTGATCAATTTTATTGATGGCATGTATGCAATTATGGCCATTCCTACAGTGGTTGGATCGATCCTCTTATCACCGAAGGTGATGGCCGAGGCGAAACGCTACTTTTCTACTTTATAAAAGGGTTATTTAAGCAGGATCATTTTCTGAGTGCGGACAAAAGACCCGGCCCGCATCTGATAAAAGTAAATCCCCGCAGAGACCGGTTGACCATGGGTATCCTTGGCATGCCAGGTGACCCGATGGTATCCGGCAGGCAAGAATTCATTGACTAACTGGACCACTTCCCGCCCCATGAGATCATAAACAAGCAGCTGCAACCGGTTATCGGCCGGCAGGTCATAGAGTATCTCAGTGACCGGGTTAAAGGGGTTGGGGTAGTTCAGGTGCAGGGCAAACTCGGTGGGAACGGGTATTGCTTCCATAAAGGTGGCACTTTCGAAATTTTGTATTTGTAAAGGTATTTACGAATAAAAACAGAAACATTACGGATAGAATCGCAACCATTCAAACCCAGTCCTTCAATGGTATGAAATATTCCGCATTTGATGTAATATGCACTGTATCAAAATCATAGTCCGAGGTAAACTATGTTAAAAAAATATGCAGCAACACTGCACCGCCACGGTGTTGACTTGTGCTCGTCCCAGATCCTGGCGGAGGTTCTGGAACGGTTTCCAAAAACAGTGACGGTCAAGCAGCTGGCCAAGAAAACAGGTAAAAGTGACCAGTATATTCAAAATAAGGTCAAGGCCATGCAGCAGCGCGATATCCCTGTTAAAATCAAAAACGGCAAGCAGCAGCCTTATGTACAGACCAGCCTGTTCGAACCGGTATCATGGATCTTAAAAGAGAAAGAAAATGCGGAAATGACCCTGGCGGATATCCGCAAGATCGAAATGAACGGCGACAGTAAAATCAATAAGAAAAAGAAGATTGTCGAACGCATTTATAAAGAATATTTAGAGGATGTGGAAGAACTGATCGACCGCTGGTATTCCCTGCGGCTGATCCAGCAGCTCAAAGACGACTAAAACTGGCCCTTAAAAAGGGGCCATCAACTTTTTTCCCCGCTACCTACCTTAAACTACGTGCCCACGGCACAAATCAATTGCTTCACCACTATACGTTAACCGGGGAATCTGCGTAATTTTAATGATGGAAAACACCGATAGAAAAAACCTTTCCACCGAGCAGCAGAATACGCGCTCACTTGAGTTGGATGGAAAAACGGTATCGCAGATTCTTAATATTATCAACCAGGAGGACCAGGGTATCGCTCAAGCGGTGCAGTCCGCCTTGTCTGAAGTTGAAAAGGCGATAGAATTAACAACCGAATCCATTCGAAACGGAAATAAGGTATGCTATATCGGTGCCGGGACTTCCGGAAGACTCGGTGTGTTGGACGCCTCAGAAATGCCGCCCACTTATTCGGTGCCTGCCCATTGGTTCAACGGTATCATTGCCGGCGGTGACGATGCTTTGAGAAAATCTATTGAGGGGGCCGAGGATCAACCGGAAAATGCCATCACAGACTTGAAAAAATTTGGGTTGAATGCTGGAGATGTTCTGATCGGTATCAGCACCAGCGGTGCGGCCCGTTATGTTCAGTCGGCCATAGAATATGCCCGCTCGATCGATGCCAAAAGCGTGTACTTAATCTGCAATGAAAAGCCTTTTTTATCCTGTGAATCGGACGTGGTCATCACTGTGGATACGGGCCCGGAAGTGGTAACAGGCTCAACGCGCATGAAAGCAGGCACGGCCACCAAGATGGTGCTGAATATGATTTCCACCGCCACCATGATCCAGCTGGGGAAAATTTACGGGAACCTGATGGTGGACCTCATGGCAGTCAATGACAAACTGGTTGATCGGGGCTCGCGCATTATTGCCCAATTAACGGGTCTGGAGTATGACGCAGCCCAAAGTAAGCTGTTTGAAGCGGACAAATCAGTCAAAACAGCTGTTGTCATGGTTCAAAAAGGCTGCAGTAAAACCGAAGCGCTTGACAAACTGAAAAAAGCGGGCGGATTTCTGCGGAAAGTGATCGAATGATTACCATTCCAGAATCCAATACGGACCTTTTAAAGCAGTGCAAAGTTGATACATTCCGCGCATCTGGAAAAGGTGGCCAACACGTCAATAAAACCGAAAGCGCCGTGCGGATCACTCACATACCAACAGCCATTGTGGTCACCTGCCAGGATGAGCGCAGTCAGCACCGCAACAAGGAAATTGCACTGTCCCGGCTGCGGAAAAAACTGGAAGCGTTAAATAAAAAACAAAAAAAACGGATCCCTACACGGGTCACCAGGGCCTCCAAAGAAAAACGGATTAAAACTAAAAAGATTCAATCACAAAAAAAGGAGCTCCGTAAAAAGCCTGATACAGATGAATAAACCAATTCATTGGTTTAAGACCTGATTTATTTTCGTTAATTTTTATACGCACATTTTCTCAAGAAAGGACTTAATGAATCTCAACAAGTATATTTTCCGGGAATACGATATTCGCGGCAAAGTTTCTGATGACTTTCCTCCCGATGTGGTGGAAAGACTGGGCAAAGGATTTGGCACTTTTATAAAGCGCGGTGGCGGCCAGGAAATTGCCTTAAGCGGGGATGTGCGTCTCACCACACCCAGTTTAATTGAACAATATAAAAAAGGTATTCTCTCCACTGGTGTGGATGTTATTAATATCGGGATTCTCCCCACACCTGCCAATTATTATTCCATGTTCTTGTTGGATGTAGCCGGTGCCGTCCAGATTACCGGAAGTCATAATCCGCCCGAATTTAACGGCTTCAAAATGTCCCGCAATAAGAAAGCTGTTTTCGGCACATCCATTCAAGAGATTCGATCAATCATCGAAAACAAGGATTACGAAACCGGGGAGGGATCGGAAGCGACCTATGATATCCTGAAAAAATATAAACGGATGATTGCTGCCAAGATTGATGTTATGAAACCGCTGAGGGTAGTCATGGATTGCGGGAATGCCGCCGGGGCCATCTGTGCACCGGAAATTTTTAAGAACCTTAATGTTGAATTGACGGAATTATATTGTGATGTGGACGGTACATTTCCCAATCACCATCCTGATCCCACTGTTGAAGCCAACCTGGCCGATTTAGTCAACCGCATGAAAACAGGTGATTATGATATTGGCATTGCTTTTGACGGAGACGCGGATCGCGTCGGTGTTGTGGATGAAACAGGCGAAGTGGTTTGGGCGGACCAGCTAATGGCTCTGTTTCTACCGGAAGTTTTGGAAGAAGGGGACGAAATATTATACGATGTCAAATGCTCCCAGGCTCTGGAAGAAATGATTGTAAAGTATGGCGGAAAACCTGTCATGTGGAAAACAGGACATTCTCTTATTAAACAACGGATGTCGGAGCTCAATTGCAAGCTGGGCGGTGAAATGAGTGGCCATATCTTTTTTGCCGATGATTATTTTGGTTATGATGACGCCATTTATGTCGCCGCAAGAATTGTTCAGACTTTGTCCAGGACTGATAAAAAATTATCCGAACTGAAAGCGGAACTGCCCAAATATTATTCCACCCCGGAAATGCGCTTAGAAGCGGAGTCGGATGAAGAAAAATTCCGTATTGCCGATGAAGCGGTAGCCTATTTTACTGAAAATTATGACTGCAGCACTGTGGATGGGGTCCGTATCCAATTCGGTGATGGCTGGGGTCTTGTACGCTCATCCAATACCCAACCGGTAATTGTCTGCCGCTTCGAAGCGAACAACCCCGAACGAATGGAAGAGATTCAATCTATCGTAATGAACAAACTCAAGGAAATCGGTACACTAAAGCTCGATGTCGGACACTAACTCTTTTCCTGAACATGTTCAATTTTTAAAGGGCGAAATTGAAAAAGCGTTCCAAAAGTTACCCTTAGATCATTCCCCGGATTACTTATACGATTCGATCAAATATATTTTAAAAGGAAGGGGTAAACGATTACGCCCGATTTTAGTCCATTTTGCTGGACAACCTTTTAATGCTGATCCGGAAGATTTGATGAAAGTCGCTGTGGCAGTAGAATTGCTCCATAATTTTACCTTAGTCCACGATGACATTATGGATAAAGATGAAATGCGTCATGGCCAGCCGGCAGTTCATAAGCAATGGGATGATGCCACGGCAATCCTCGCTGGGGACGGGTTATTTGTTCTGTCCCAGTTAATGCTGTCCGGTCTGTCACCATTTGTTCATCAACGGTTTAACGAGGTGACCCTGGCAGTTTGTGAAGGACAGGGAATGGATAAGGAATTTGAAAATGATCCCTCCATTTCAATGGGGCATTATTTAATCATGATTGGTAAGAAAACCGGCGCCCTACTGGGACTTTGTGCGGAATTAGGCGCCCTCATTGGGAACGCTGCCAAAGAAAATGCCCATCATCTATTTGAATTCGGTCTAAACCTTGGTTTGGCGTTTCAGGTCCAGGATGATTACCTGGAGATTTTTGGATATGAATCTTCCATGGGAAAAAGCCTTGGTAGTGATATCCGCGCTGGAAAGCAAACGGCTCTTACGATTCTGGCAAAAGAAAAAGATGAGAAAAAATGGCATGCTTTTATAAAAGACAATCAATCCATTAGTGCTTACCAATCTTTTTTTGCATCCAATGGCATTAAGGCCGAAACTGAAAAAGTAATTCAACATTATATAGAAAAGGCCAAGGAGGGGCTTGATGTGATTCCGAAAGAAAAAAGGAGAGACTTAAACCAATTCACTACTATGATTTTAAACAGAACTTACTAATGACTTCTTATCCAACAATCGATTCCAGTAACATGTATAAATCCATTTATGAATTTCCGGATCATATTTTGGATGGGATTAAAATCGGGAAATCCATTTCGCTCAAAAACCCATATGCCGATATCCGAAATGTTGTCGTAGCTGGGATGGGTGGTTCTGCCATTGGTGGCGATGTCGTCCGACTGTTAACTAAAAATGAATTAAACATTCCTTTGGTTGTATCCCGGAATTACACCTTACCCAATTGGGTGAATAATCATACCCTGGCGGTTTGTTCATCTTATTCAGGTAATACAGAAGAAACGCTGGCTGCTTTTGATCATGCCAGGGATAAGGGTGCCCAGATCGTTGGCATATCAACCGGTGGAATTTTATCCAAACGCATGAATGACAATGATCTGGATGTGGTAGTAATTCCTGGGGGGCTGCAACCCCGGGCCGCACTGGCGTATTCATTTGTCCCAATGCTTTACTTATTGAAAGAAATCGGGCTCATTGGGACTGAATCAATTGATCAGTTGTCAAGTGCCGTAACTTTAATAAAGTCCAAGCGGGATTGTTATGGTGCAGAATCAAATGAAAATCCAACCTATGCATTGGCCCGGCGGATCTACAAAAGCATTCCCGTTATTTATGCAGAATCAGATGGTACTGCTACTTTGGCTGTCCGCTGGAAAGGGCAATTGAGCGAAAATTCGAAAATGCTGGCCTACCACAATGAATTACCGGAAATGAATCATAATGAAATCGTCGGATGGGAAAATAATGGTGATATAATCGATCAAATTTCACTGATATGGCTTAAGGATAAAAAAGACCATCCCAGGACAGCCATTCGCCAGGAATCTACAAGAGATCTAATAGGAGATCTTGCGGGTAAAGATGAACTCGTTTCGGTGGAAGGGAATACAATCCTAGAGCGGTATTTACATTTGATTCATTTTGGTGACTGGGTAAGTTACTGGTGCGCCGTTTTGCATCAGACCGATCCCACACCGGTAAAAAAAATTAATCGTTTAAAAAGAATTCTAGCGGAAAAAAGTTGAACCCTAACTGAAGGTGATATAATTTCAACAAAGAATACGACATGATTCCAGTAAAAGTCCAAAAAATATCGTACTATCACCCGAACCGCAGTTATGCCGTTATTTTAAAGGAATTGGAAGGCGATCGAAGACTGCCGGTTCTCGTGGGAGCCTATGAAGCCCAGGCCATCGCCATGGCCATGGAGTACATGGAAACGCCTCGCCCTTTAACCCATGATCTCATTGTAAACCTGGTTAAGGGTATCGACGGTGTTTTATCCGCTGTAAAAATCACCAAACTGGAAGAAGGTGTATTCTACTCTATTTTAGAAGTACAGGCGGAAAAGTTAGGACATCGTGAAATCGATTCCAGACCCAGTGATGCCTTGGCTGTCGCCTTGCGAATGCATACACCAATCCTGGTTGCAGAAGAAGTGATGAATGAGGCCATTGTTTGGGAAGAGGATTTACAGAATGTTGAGGAAGATCTTCAGCATGAACCTAAGGTTGATTTACTGGAGCGGCAGCTGCAAAAAGCAATAGATAAAGAAGAATACGAAATGGCCGCCCGCATTCGGGATAAAATTAATAAAATAGAAGATTAACCCTGGAGCGCCTCCATGGCGTGTTGAGCCGCATGTTGCTCGGCAGCTTTTTTATTTGTACCGATTCCACTGGGATAAACATCAAGCCCAATCTTTACATGCACTTCAAATAATTTTTGATGATCAGGGCCGGAAACATCTGATACTAGAAATTTTGGATTACCCAATTGTTTGGTATGGCATAACTCAATGAGTTGTCCTTTATGATTTACTGATTTCCAGGCTTCATGGCGGTGGGTCCATATGGAGTTTAAAATCAGCTTTTTTGCCGGTTCGATTCCCCCATCCAGAAAAATTGCACCTACCAATGCTTCGAATAAATTCGCCGATTGTTTAACAGCGATTTTTTCCTGCTCCAAATCAACTGTTGCTTCAATTTGAATAAAGTCCAAAAGATTGAGTAATTGACCCATGGAAGCAAGGAATGACTTTTGCACCAGAGCCGACCGTTTTTGAGTCAGGATGCCCTCGTCACCCTCCGAGAATTCCCGCATGAGCTCACGGCTCACAACAATATCGATGACAGCATCACCTAAAAACTCCAATCGTTCATAATTTTCCCGCGGCTTATTGGTAATCGACCGATGGGTAAAAGCCTGTTCAAGATAAGCACGTTTACGAAACCTGTATTGACAGGTTTTTTCTAATTCAGAAAAGGGGTGGGATTTTAATGATTTAAATAAAAAATCAAATAAAGGCACGCGCTATTCATTCCACCGTTTAATAACAATAACTCCGTTATGGCCGCCAAATCCAAATGAATTGGACATAGTTACATTTACATCAGTTTCCTGAGCAATGTTTGGAACATAATTCAATGTACACTCCGGATCAGGTGTCGTGTAGTTAATGGTCGGTGGAAGAATATTATGCTGAATGGCTTGGACACATGCTGCCGCCTCAAGAGCACCGCTGGCACCGAGAGAATGGCCCGTCATTGATTTGGTGGAACTGACCTTTAATTTTTGGGCATGTTCACCAAATAAAGATATAATTGCAGCCGATTCAGTTTTATCATTGAAAGGTGTGGAAGTGCCGTGGGCGTTAATATAATCCACATCTTCAAGATTGAGATTTGCATCTTTTAGTGCATTACGCATGGCGCGAATTGCACCCAATCCACCTTCCGCCGGTTGCGTAATATGAAATGCATCGTCGGTTGGACCATATCCAGCTAGTTCGGCCAGGATGTTCGCACCCCTGGCGTTGGCGTGTTTTGCTTCTTCCAGGATGATACTGGCTGAGCCTTCGCCTAAAACGAAACCATCACGGTCAGCATCAAAGGGACGACTGGCAGCCCTAGGGTCATCATTGCGGGTAGAAAGGGCCTTTATGTTGGCAAAACCGGAAATGCATAAACCAGTAATACTGGCCTCCGTACCGCCCGTAACCACAACATCCGCGTCACCATATTGGATGGTTCTAGCCGCAGTACCGATCCCATCAGTGCCGGAAGCGCAGGCGGATATGATAATATGGTTTGGCCCCTGAAATCCATGCTTAATTGCAATTTGGCCCGCAGCAATATTTGCAATCATTTTGGGGACGAAGTAAGGGGATACCCGTCGTTGACCCCGGGACGAAAAAACGCTATGTTGCTCTTCGAGGGTTTGAATTCCCCCAACACCCGTTCCAAGAATTACACCAACCTTCTCTAAATCAACGCCGCCTTGATCCAACCCTGCCTGTGAAATAGCTTCCTGAGCCGTAACCAGGGCATAGATCGTGAATGGATCCAGTTTCCGTACTTCTTTCCGGTCAAAATGATCTTCCGGGTTGAAATTAGAAAGTTCACCGGCGATCTTAACGGTCAAGTTTTCAGAATCGAAATAGGTAATCGGACCGATTCCGCTTTTTCCTGCAACCAAGGCATCCCAATATTCGGTAACTGAATTTCCATTTGGTGCCAGTACACCCAACCCAGTAACAACTACGCGACGTTTATTCATATGGTTTTATTGATTGGCTTCTATGTAATCAACAGCAGCTTGAACAGTGTTGATTGATTCTGCATCTTCATCAGGAATTTCAATACCGAATTCCTCTTCGAGTTGCATAATCAGTTCCACGGTGTCTAAAGAATCCGCACCGAGATCATCTACGAATGATGAACCGGATACGATTTGATCTTCTTCAACACCCAGTTTGTCGATAACGACTTCCTTTACTTTATCGAATGTAGACATTTTAGTCTCCTTAGTTAAATCATGACCATGCCGCCGTCAACCGTAATGGTTTGCCCGGTAATGTAACCCGCTTCATCCGAAGCCAGGAAAAGAGCCGCGGTGGCAATATCATCAGGACTTCCAATCCGTCCCAATGGAATTTGTGAAATTATTGAATCTTTTGCCTGATCTGTCATTTGATTAGTCATATCTGTTGCGATATACCCCGGGGCAATACAGTTCACTGTTATTCCACGGGACGCTAATTCTTTGGCAGTTGCTTTGGATAGTCCGATTAAACCGGCTTTGGATGCAGAATAATTTGCCTGCCCCGGATTCCCCACAAGTCCGGATACTGACGAAATGTTGATAATTCGCCCTGACCGCTGTTTCATCATGGTAGGGGTGACAGCTTTAATTCCATTAAATGCGCCTTTTAAATTGATATTGATAACCATATTCCAATCATCCTCAGACATGCGCATAATGAGTGTGTCCCGGGTGACACCGGCATTGTTCACTAAAATATCCACGGAACCATAAGTGGCGGCTGTATCTTTGATTAAATTTTGAAAAGCGTTGAGATCTGAAACATCACAAGCACAAACTGAAGCGGAACTGTCGTCAGAATTTATGGCGTCTGCCACAGTTTTAAGTGCATCTTCAGTGCGACTGACACATACCACATGGGCATCCGCCCGGGCATAGGTTTCAGCCATTGATTTCCCGATACCACGGGAAGCACCGGTGACTATAGCAACTTTATTTGATAGATTAAACATAGTTGAAATTTACTATTTGTTCAAGTGTTTCTACACCATTCATATTTAAAGAACGGTCAATTCTTCTTGATAGTCCCTGGAGGATGCGTCCGGGCCCTACTTCAACGGCGGTCGTTACGCCATCCTGCACCAAGCGGGAGACTGATTCATGCCAGCGTACGGGGTTTTCCAGTTGATCGATGAGCGATTGGCGGATTTCGTCTGCGCTTGAAACCGGTGAAGCAGAAACATTGGCATAAACGGGAATATCACTATCCTGAATTTCAATGGATAAAAGTTTTTCCGAAAGTACTTCTTTTGCCGGTATCATTAGTGGGGAATGAAAGGCGCCGCTCACTTTGAGCTCAACCACTTTTATTGCACCTGCTTCCTTCATAATTGGCATTACGGCGTGCACCGCCTCAATTTCACCGGAAATGACTACCTGTCCCTTGGCATTAAAATTGGCCGCAACAACTATTCCTTCTGAATATTGACTGCAAATTTCAATCACTTTTTCATCGTCTAATCCGATAACAGCAGCCATGGTGCCGGGATTCTGATTGCCTGCGTTTTGCATTCCTTCAGCCCGTACCTTTACCAGTTCTAAACCTGTTTCAAAATCAAAAGCATTGGCCAGGGCCAGGGCAGAATATTCCCCCAAACTATGGCCGGCTGTACAGCTTGGTTTTACACCCTGTTCTTTCAACAATTCACCAATAATTACACTGACTATATAAATGGCCGGTTGAGTGTATTGGGTCTGTTTAAGGGTGTCTTCAGGTCCATTGAAAATAATATCCTGAATATCCACACCCATGATTTCATTGGCCTTTTCAAAATATTGTTTACCCAATTTGGTATTGTGGCATAAATTAAGTCCCATACCCACTTTTTGTGATGCCTGCCCCGGACATAAAAATGCTAATCCCATTAGGAATTTCCCCAACGAATTAACATGCTGCCCCAGGTAAATCCGCCGCCAAATGCAGCCAGTAGTAAAATATCACCATTCTCCAGGTGGCCCAATTCGCAAGCTTCATCCAAAGCAATAGGAATTGTCCCTGCCGTTGTATTTCCATACCTGTTGATATTAACGAATACCTGTTCTTTTTTTAAGCCACAGCGTTCCGCTGCCGCGTCAATAATGCGACGATTGGCCTGGTGAGGAATAAATAGTTTAATATCATCGCCGGATAGATTATTATTATCTAAAATCTGTTTACTTACACTGGCCATATTTTTTACTGCGAATTTGTATACTTTTTTTCCATCCTGGTAAACGTAATGCATTTTCTTTTCTACCGTATCCTTTGAGGCAGGGTGGAGGCTTCCGCCGGCAGGAACGGTTAAATATTCACTACCGCTTCCATCAGTGTAGAGGATGGAATCAATTACACCTATATCACCTTTTGATGGTTCCAAAAGAACACCGCCGCCGCCATCCCCGAATATTACGCAAGTATCGCGATCCGTATAATCAATAATTGAACTCATGGTGTCAGCGCCGATGACAATCACATTTTTATATTGTCCGGATTCGACCATTTTAGTGCCGATTTCCATGGCATAAACAAAACCCGTGCAGGCAGCGACAATATCAAAACCCCAAGCATTTTTCGCGCCAATTTTATCCTGAACTAATGCAGCGGTTGAGACGACAGGAAAATCAGGTGTGCTGGTTGCCACCAGGATTAAATCAATATCTCCTGGTGATTTTCCTGATTTTTCTAATAGTTGTTTTCCGATTTTTGCACCCATATCCGAGGTGGCTTCACCTTCACCGACTAAATGTCTATTTTCAATACCGGTTCGGGAACGGATCCATTCATCCGTTGTTTCGACCATTTTTTCCAGGTCAAAATTGCTGAGTACCCGTTCCGGCAAATAACGCGCTGTTGCTGTAATCTTTGCTTTCAACTAATGGCTCCTAAATGATCGTCAATCCCTATGGAAATATCCCGGATTAAATTTTGTTTAATGGATTTCTGCGCCACAAAAATAGAATTCATGATTGCCTTGGGTGTAGAACTTCCGTGACTGATAATTGCAATACCATTTACACCTAAGAGGGGAGAGCCGCCATGTTCCTCATAGTTATACTGGGTACGAACCTCTTCTAACGCGGGTTTCACCAAGGCGGCACCGACTTTATAACTTAATTTTCCACGAATCTTTTCTTTAACCATGTCTGAAAAGGTGGAAATCCATCCCTCAGCAAATTTGATGAGTGTATTCCCCACGAAACCATCACAAACCAGCACATTGGCTTCACAATCAAAAAAGTTTTTACTCTCCACATTGCCAATAAAATTGGGTAGTTCTTTTGTCAGTAATTGATGGGCTTCAAGATACATTTTTGATCCTTTTGTGGACTCCTCTCCTATATTAATTAAACCTATTTTGGTTTCCTTGAGGCCTTCCACATGATCTAAATAAACAGAAGCCATAATGGCGAATTGAAGCAAATGTCCTGGTTTAGCATCTGGATTGGCACCTACATCACAAAGGATTTTCCCCCCTTTGATTGTTTTGAAATAGGCACCTAGAGCGGGGCGCTTAACGTGTGGAATTCTTCCGAGTATAAAAAGGGATGATGCCATAACGGCGCCTGTGTGACCGGCACTTATAAACGCATCCGCTTTATTCTCTTTTACAAGTTTAATCCCTTGGACCAAAGATGAATTTGGCTTGGATTTAAAAACTTTAGAACCATTGTCGAGCATGGTAACAACTTCTGTGGCGGGAAAAATTGTAATTTGTTCCAAGGATGCGTTTCCCAATTCAGATTTGATTTGATCTTTATCACCAACAAGGATAAGGTGGATATCATCTTTAGTTTTGTTCAAGGCATCCAAGGCACCTTGAACAGTAGCCCTGGGGGCCAAGTCTCCCCCCATGGCATCCAAAGCAATTTTCATTTTGATCGGGTGGGATTACTCCGATGCGGAAAGGATGGAACGTCCACGGTAATAGCCACAATTTGGGCATACCCGATGGGGTATTTTGGGTTGGCTGCATTGAGGGCAGTTTGCGGTACTTACCGCAGCCGCTTTATAATGGGTTCGGCGTTTCCTGCTGCGTGCTTTTGATTGTCTACCTTTAGGTAATGCCATGATTACTCCAATAAATCTTTATTTTTTAAATTTTTTAATGCATCCCAACGGAAATCATTTGCTGATGCACTGCAAGCACAGGTTGCTTTATTCAGGTTTATTCCACAACTGGGACATAAGCCCTTACATGCTTTATCACATAATCTTTTTATCGGTTCTTCCAATACAACAAGATCATGGATTACAGGACTTAAATCAATAAACTCATCAGATGTTTCAAATCGAATGACATCAACATTTTTTTCGCTGAGCAATTCTTCATTATCAGTGAGAATTACATTCAACGGGGATTCATGTTTTTCTTCAAATTCAGTCAAACAACGATCGCATGTTTCGTGGACCCTAATTTTTAGAGCCCCATAAATGTGATATCCATGGGGAGTAGGGTCTATTGAAAGGGTGCATGCCAATTGACCACCGGCCACTTGAAGATCATTCAGGTCCAAAGAGTCCGCTGAGATTTCAAAAAGCTGGTTGGAAATATGTTGTTCTAAATCCGACCTAAACAGCTTCATTTGAGCCAAGAAGTTTACTGCTTATTTTTGCCTCTTACCAAAGCTATTTCACCACACCAATGGATTCTACTGAAATTGTAGACTATTCTTCTTCCGACACCTCTTCATCTGAATTAGAAGTTTCAGATTCGTCATTCTCCGATGAATCGGATTCATCATCAAAGTCCAAATCTTCATCATCCTCATCTTCTTCGTCTTCCAGTTCTTCTTCATCTTTCCGTTCAAGAATATTGTCATCATCTGATTTTTTACGGAAAATGGTAAACATGATAGTTTCACCGACTGAAAGGATTGAAAGGAAATAAGAGAAAAAGGAAATGGTAAGGAGGAATAAAAATATTCCAACGATAAATGCAGCGACACATTCCGTTCCGGATAAACTGCCTGGGCTGGCTGGAATGAAACAGTCATAAAAATTGTTTAAAGCATTACTGCCAATAAACCACTCTCCACACCATGAACCTGAAGCTGAACAGGCATTTACGATTGAGTTGAATAAATCCTGCGGCCAGATAGTATGGGCGGCTGAGCCGACAATGTTGGACAATTTTTCTCCCATGAGCAGTTCATGTCCAAATACCATATTGATAAGTTTAATTCCGTAAAAGGCAGCCAATTTGAAAACACCCACAGCAAAGGCGGCTAAAGGCAGCAAAATAAGGTGGTAAAATAGCACGCGCCAAGGTTGACTCCATGTTACTGAATAACTGTTGAATACAGCACCCATGGTATCTTCTTCAATGGTTCCGACAATGGCCGGTGTGTATATAAATGATACCAGGAATACAACGGCCGTATATACCGTGAAAACAGCGCCAAAGAAATAGAGTAAATACGGTAGTGCGAATAAGAATTCACCTATAAATGGTATTTTTCCGAATAGGGCAAAAATGGCTGCCATTCCAATGAAGAACACAAGTATAAGAGCCATGGAAACGGAGGTGAAAATCACAGGATGCCAATGTTTTCTTACATATTTCCAGGCATCGCCGGAGGAATAGAATTCATCCCCTTTCAATTGCTTGTAGGTAACTCTTGCCACGGCAGTACAGGCCAAATGAATGGCAAAAAACCAATCTAAAACACCACCCCAAAACAGAATCCATGCGTACCATGGCGCCTCAGTTCCATATAAGCATGGGTAGAGTCCCTGGGAGGCCCAAGTATCTCCGAACGATACCCCGGATAAGGCCAAGGCGAGGTAATTAAGAATAAAATAGGCTCCATACCCAATTATGTTGGCGACTAAGAAAATCCATATTTTCTTTCCGCTGAGGGCCAGACGTGGCGCACGGAAGATATCCCGTACATCAAAATGCAGATTCATTGGTTCCATAATGTTTCCTGGTATTAGTTGTGGTTATAAGGATTAATATTCATAACGAACGTGATCTACCCATGCTTTTTCCTGCCGCGTGCTGGACATCGATTTTGCTACGGCTACAGCTGTCTCACGTTTGTCGTAACTGCCAACACGCACCCGATACCATACTTCGTTGGTTTCTTTAAAAACCGCTTTTTGTATATAAGCATCATATCCGGAATCTATTAAAATGACAGCCACCTTTTTTGCATCCTCCAACACTTTTTTGGATGCAACTTGAATTGTAAATCTTTCTTTGTCAAATGGGATAGAGGCTCCGCGGGCGGGCTTGGCTTTTTTCTTTTTTGGAGCA
Organism: Fidelibacterota bacterium; assembly: GCA_034658595.1. GTDB lineage: Bacteria > Fidelibacterota > Marinisomatia > Marinisomatales > TCS55 > TCS55. The sequence continues at coordinate 23,294 of JAYEFG010000075.1, forward strand.
GGAGGAGGGGGTGGTGGTAATGTTTTTTCAACTACTTCTTCCACCTCCACTGCGGGTTCAGTAGTAGTTTGTTTTGCCGCTTCAATTACTTCGGAAGCAGATTCAGAATCATACCATTTAGGTTCATCACTTTCGGCCATCAATTCGGCAACCGCATCTTCAACTTCTTCATTTTCATTCACAGTTACGACATCTTCACTTTCTGCCACAATTTCCCCCTCCGCTACCTCAAAGTTAAAAGACTGTGTGCTGATTTCATCGTTATACTGAAAAACGGACACTTCAAGGCTATAGGTACCGGGCACATCCGGTATAAATACAACGGAAGCGCTGGATTCTCCTGCGGTTACCTGGGAATTGTCCATGGCGCTGTTATCGGGGACACTGGTGAGTTCCCAAATGAAATCAAGATCCTGGCTCTCTTTCGGGATGTCAGCGGAAACAGTCACATAATCTCCTACCATGGCAGTAGGGTTATCTTTTTGACATCCCGTTACAACCAAAAGTGCAAAAAGGATAATGCTATATTTTTTTCTGTCCATTATTTCAATATAGTGGTAAATGCCTATTATGGAATTTGGAGGGGTGGAAGGGAAAAATGCAACTGTTACTGATTGCTTATTAATTCATTTTTGGTAAAGAAGAAACCAATCTCAATAGACGCATTTTTATCACTATCAGCACCGTGAACGGCATTTTTTCCCAATGAAGTGGCAAAATCCTTTCGGATGGTACCCACCGCTGCCTCAGCAGGATTGGTGGCGCCGATTGTTTCACGCCAGGCTTCCACAGCATTTTCTTTTTCTAAGGCGAGGACCATCGTTTGTCCTGAGGACATAAAAGTTATTAATTCTTCAAAAAAGGGGCGTTCACGGTGAATGGCATAAAATCCCTCCGCCTGTGCTTTAGTCATACGGATCAATTTTGCACCGAGGATTCGAAACCCTGCATTTATAATTCGATCCAAAATTTTTCCGCTGTGCCCGTTGCGCATTGCATCAGGTTTAATCATTGCTAATGTTTTATTTCCCATTGTTTTCTCCAAATTGATTTTGCAACTAACGATTAAGTGCTGCTTTCATTTTTTCACCAATGTCCGCCACGGATTCACAAACAGAAATACCGCATTCAGTCAAAATCCTCATTTTCGCTTCGGCTGTGTCATCTCCACCGGAAACAATGGCACCGGCATGGCCCATGCGGCGTCCCGGAGGCGCGGTCTGTCCGGCGATAAATCCAACCACCGGTTTGCTCATATTGTCCTTGGCCCAGCGAGCGGCTTCATTTTCCATTTGCCCGCCGATTTCACCAATCATTACCACTCCATCTGTTTCGGGGTCGTTTTCAAATAATTTCAGAACATCCGTCATTGTAGTCCCAATGATAGGATCACCGCCAATGCCGATAGCTGTGGTTTGACCCAATCCCGCATGGCCAAGTTGTCCGATGGCCTCGTAGGTAAGGGTCCCTGATTTGGATACAACACCAATATTCCCCTTTTGGCAGATAAATCCCGGCATAATTCCCAACTTGCACTCATCTACGGTGATTATTCCCGGGCAGTTTGGACCAATCAATTGAGTGCCGTTCCGGTCAATGATCCGTTTGGCTTTTACCATATCTTGGACTGGAATGCCTTCCGTAATACACACCACCAATTCAATATCCGCATCAGATGCTTCAATGATGGCTTCCGCAGCAAAAGGTGGTGGTACGAATATTATCGAACCATTTGCATGAGTATCAAACCTGGCTTCTTCAACAGAATTGTAAACAGGCACTTTTCCGTCCAAAGCCGTTTGTCCCCCTTTACCCGGTGTAACTCCCGCAACAATGTTTGTGCCGTATTCCAGCATTTGAGTGGCGTGGAAAGTGCCTTCCGAGCCCGTAATTCCCTGAACAATGACACGTGAATTTTTATGCACTAAAATAGACATATTATTCCTTTAATTGTTTCATGCTGCATCCACAACTTTTTGTGCAGCATCTTTCATATCATTGGCGGGAATAATGGCCAATCCCGATTCGGATAAAATGGTTTTGGCTTCTTTAGCGTTTGTCCCTTCGAGACGAACCACAACCGGAACTTCCAGACCGAGTTCCCTTACGGCTTGGATTACACCATTTGCTACACGGTCACAGCGGACAATACCGCCGAAAATATTAATCAAAATGGCTTTTACATGTTCATCGGAAAGAATGATTTTGAAACCGTTTTTCACTGTTTCAGCGCTGGCTGCGCCGCCGACATCGAGAAAGTTTGCCGGTTCACCGCCTGCCAGTTTGATAATATCCATGGTGGCCATGGCCAGCCCGGCCCCATTTACCATACATCCTACATTACCATCCAATTTGATGTAATTCAGATCGAATTTTCTGGCTTCTACTTCAGTGGGGTCTTCTTCGTGCTGATCGCGGAGTGCGGCGATTTCAGGATGGCGGTAAAGGGCATTGCCGTCAAAATTGAATTTAGCATCCAGGGCCACAACCCGGTCATCTTCCGTTAGAACGAGGGGATTAATCTCAACCAAGGAGGCATCCGTACGCACATAACATTGGTACATTTTCATAAATACCTTAACTGCTGTTTTTAATGCGTCACCTGTTAATTCCAATCCGAATGCCAATTTTCTTGCATGGAAAGATTTCATCCCCACTAGTGGGTCAAGCCAAACTTTAATGATTTTTTCCGGTGTTTCTTCAGCGACTTTTTCAATTTCAACACCGCCCTCAGTAGATACCATAAATACATCCTTGGTTTGGGATCGGTCAAGGGTAATCGCGCAGTAAAATTCTTTTTTAATGTCCAGAGCTTCGGTGATATATACCTTACGAACTTTTTGTCCTTCAGCGCCGGTCTGGTGGGTTACCAAATTCATTCCCAATATATTTTGGGCATTTTCTAATGCTTTTTCAGGGGTGGGCGAGTATTTAACACCGCCTCCTTTTCCCCGTCCACCGGCATGAATTTGAGCTTTAACCATTACTGCTTCAGAATTGAATTCTTTTTGGACCTTTTCAATGGTTGCAGGGGCTTCACCAATATCTTCAATTACATACCCGTCCTGAATGGGGATGCCAAAATCTTTGAATATATTCTTACCCTGATATTCATGAATTTTCATGGTTTAATTCCTGATGATTGTTCCGTTATTTCCGTTAATTGCTTCTGGAACACCTTCAATAGACGTAATGACAACTTTATCTCCGTGATAATGCAAGAAATATAAAGCAGCCTCAATTTTTGGCCCCATACTGCCCGCTTGGAAATGACCTTCATCAAAATAAGTTTTTGCCTTTTCCCTTGTCATTTCTTGGATGGGTTTTTCATTTTCCATCCCGAAATTGATACAAACACGATCTATGTCGGTAATAATCCATAATTCATTAGCCTTAATCACCCGCCCGAGGAGGGCTGCAGAGAGATCTTTATCCACGACGGCATCCAGACCCTCAAGATTTCCATTATCGTCCCAACAAGCCGGGATACCACCACCGCCGGATGCAATAACAATAATACCGCTATCTACTAAGGTCTGGATTGATTTTCCATGCTCAATGTATTGTGGAACCGGGCTGGGAACAACTTGACGCCATTCACCGGGATTCTGTTCTTTAATCGTCCAGCCGAACTTTTTGGCCATTTTTTCAGCTTCTTTTTTCGAGAATCGTTGACCGATAAATTTTGTCGGATTTTTGATTGTAGGATCTTTTAAATCTACAATTGATTGGGTGATTAAGGTAACGACTTCCCGTTTAATTTTGTCATGTTTCAGAGCATTTTGCAGAGACTGCTGGATCATATATCCAATCGATCCCTGGGTTTCAGCTACACATACACCCAATGGCAGCGGCGGTATATCACCGGAGGTCAATTCCATACGGCGTAGCTCATCGCCTACTTGAGGACCATTTCCATGGGTAAGACAGATATTATATCCCAAACTCACAAAATACATGATTGCATTCAGACTTTCCCGCGTATGGGCGAATTGCTGGTAGATGGTGCCGGCTTCGTTTTTTGGGTAGAGGGCGTTGCCCCCCAGGGCAATGATGACTGATTTTTGCATGAACGGTTTTGATTTGAAAAAAGATTTTATTCTTCCGCCATAAAAGGATATTTGAAATCTTTAGGCGGATCATACGTTTCTTTTATTGTCCTCATCGAAATCCAGCGGACTAAATTAAACATTGACCCAGCTTTATCATTTGTACCTGAAGCACGGCTGCCGCCAAAGGGTTGTTGTCCAACAACAGCACCGGTAGGTTTATCGTTAATATAAAAATTCCCCGCAGCATGGGTGAGTTTTTCAGAAGCCTCATTCACTGCTTCGCGGTTCCGTCCCCAGACACAGCCTGTAAGTGCGTAAGGGGAAGTGGTGTCAACGAGATTAAGGGTTTCATTCCAATCATTTGGATCATAGAGATAAATGGTGAGCACCGGCCCAAAAATTTCTTCACACATTGTGATGTACCTTGGGTTATCAGTCAAAATGGTTGTGGGTTCAATGAAATATCCTTTCTCGTCATTACAAGTGCCGCCGGTAATTATTTCTGCATCGGATGCTTTTTTGGCCCCATTAATGTAATCTGAGATTGAATCAAAAGCAGTTTTATCTATCACTGCATTCATAAAGTTAGAAAAATCCTCCGGGTCACCCATTTTGATCTCATTAACTTGATTGATGTAATTTTCTTTGAGTTCGGGCCAGATCGTTGTGGGGATATAAGCCCGGGAGAGGGCTGAGCATTTTTGTCCCTGGTATTCAAATGTGCCCCGCACCATAGCTGTGGCTAAGGCTTCAATATCGGATGATTCATGGGCGATACAAAAATCCTTCCCACCCGTTTCACCAACAATTCTCGGATAAGATTTATAATTGGTAATATTTTCACCAATGGTTTTCCACATACCCTGGAATACTGCTGTTGAACCTGTAAAATGAACACCAGCCAGATTGGGGTCTTTCATAACATTTGGACCTACATCCCGCCCGGAGCCGGGAATAAAATTAATAACACCATCCGGTACCCCTGATTTCCGGAATAATTCCATCATAAAGTGGGCGCTGTAAACGGCGGTGGAGGCAGGTTTCCAAAGGACAACATTGCCCATAAGGGCCGGCGCCGCAGCGAGATTGCCGCCAATGGCGGTAAAATTAAATGGTGTGACGGCGAATATAAATCCTTCCAACGGGCGGTGTTCTAAGCGATTCCACATTCCGTCGGGAGAATAGGTGGGCTGCTGACTGTAAAGATCCTGGGCGTACCAGCAGTTAAAATTCAAAAAATCGATCATTTCACACGAGGCGTCGATTTCCGCTTGGAAGGCATTTTTACTTTGTCCAAGAATCGTGGAAGCATTTAGCGTTTGGTCATTATGGCGTTGCAGAATTGAAGCCATTTTCTTGAATATGGCCGTGCGGGAATCCCAGGGCATTTTGGACCAGGTCTGCCACGCATCCATGGCAGCTTCGATGGCCATTTTCACTTCTTTTTCACCCGCCATGTGGTAATGACCAAGCACATGATTATGGTCATGGGGGATTCTCATTTCACCCATATTTCCTGTTTTGATCTCTTGCCCGCCAATAATAAGGGGTACTTCGATCTGCTGAGATTTTAATTCTTGTATACGTGCTTTGAGGGCTGCCCTTTCAAGGGTGCCGGGGGCATAGGATAAAATTGGTTCATTAACAGGTTTGGGAACGATAGCTTTAGCGTTTTGCATTACAGCCTCAGTTAATTAATATTTTTAAGGTCAAAAAAAGCTCGGGAATTTATTGTTTAAAAAGGGATGATTCAAGGAATGGAAAAGGATTATAACAACTCACCCCAGCTTATTATCCTGATCAACCAGTAATGAAAACCCCCGGTGATTGTCCGGAAATAAAATTAAAACACGTATTTGGGTGAGTTTGTTATTTTGGATTATAACGATTAACTCTTACCCGCCTTTGGAGGGTATCGGGAAGAAGGATCTCAAGAAATAGAATTTTCTTTTCCTGATGCTTGAGATTCTTCCCTTTCGTTCTACTCAAGGTTAGAAAGACAATATTTAAATGTGGTTGAATAAATTATTGAATCGATTCAAAGATTGAAACCATTGCCGTTTTATCCGGGGCAGATACAAGGGCTTTTCGAAAAGAAGCAGCCCCATCAAATCCACGGATATACCATCCAAAATGTTTCCGCATCAAATTGATGCCAACACGTTCACCATGCCAGTCGATCATATGATTAAAGTGGCGCCGGCATCCTGTGACCCGGTCACTTACCGATGGCGGTTCGGGAATTGTTTCTCCTTTATACAATGCAATCGCTTCCTTAAAAAACCAGGGATTTCCCAATGCAACTCGTCCCACCATGACAGCATCACAATTCGTTTTTTCAAACATACGCAACACATCACCAGGAGATTTCACATCGCCGTTGCCAATGACGGGAAGGGAAGTGGATTCTTTAAGAGCTTTTATTAGAGTCCAGTCCGCAGATCCATTATAGCTTTGTTTGGTTGTCCGTGGATGGAGCGCAATGGCCTTTACGCCGATCTTTTCTAAACGAGGACCCACTTCAGGAACAACAATTGAATAGGCATCCCAGCCGGCCCGCATTTTAACTGTAACCGGAACTTCAGGGACTGACTCAACAACTGCAGAAGTAATATCATCCATAAGGCAAAGGTCCCGAAGTGCCGCAGAGCCCGCGCCCCGTTTGGTCACTTTTGGAACAGGGCAACCGTAATTGATGTCAAGGATGTTGGGGGAAAACTTATCAACTACCATCCGTGCCGCCCGGCTCATGACCTCCGGGGAATCGCCAAAAATTTGGATACCAATTGGTCGTTCAAATTCGGTGAATTCTATCATCTGCCAGGTTTTTGCATTTTCTCTAATGATACCGTGAGCAGAGACAAACTCCGAATACACAATACCGGCGCCCTGTTCTTTGCATAACATACGGAATGGAAAGTCCGTGACCCCTGCCATGGGCGCCAAAAGAATAGGGGTATCTACATTTAAATCGCCGATTTGCATAATGAAATTTAAAGCATAATGAATGGGGTAATTAATGCTTTCATCTATTCCAAGGTCGCTATAAGTTCCCCAGCTTTTTTTGGACAATAAAAACAGGTTTTTAGGAAATTATGAGCAGAGTTTGTGACGTGACAGGTAGAAAACCCATGTATGGGAATAATGTGAGCCATGCCCACAACAAATCCCGTCGCCGTTTTGATATAAACCTGCAAAAAAAAAGATTTTGGTTAGCAGATGAAAACCGCTGGATCACCCTCAATGTATCCACGCAGGGCTTAAGGCTTATCGATAAAATCGGTATTCGTAAAGTTTTGAATAAAATGAGAGCAGACGGGAAAAAGATCTAATTTTATAATATACGATCAATAGATTCTCTTTTTGAAAAGCCCCTCGTCTTTTGATGGGGGGCTTTTGTTTTTACCCATTCAAATACAAGTTGGAGGGGATCATCTTTTAATTTGATCTAATTAGTCATGCTGACGTCGAATAAAGGCCGGTATCTCCAAATCGTTACCATAAATAGGGGGATTGGTATCATCGAAAAACAGGGTCGTCTTGCGCTTTTCAATCATGGGCTGCTGAGGGGGCAACTCTTCCGGTTGGGATTGTCGGTGCAAGGGTACATTTTCCTGCTCAGCCAGGATTCGTGTTTGTGTCGGCCTCACCTCTTTTCGTTCTGCGCGTGAAGTTACATCTTCCCTAACCGGTTTTCGATTGAATCCGGTAGCGATAACCGTAACCATGATTTCATCATTTAAGACTGGGTCAATGACTGCGCCAAAGATGATATTGGCATCCTTGCCCGCTTCTTCAAAGATGATTGAAGTCGCTTCATCCACTTCCATTAAGGTGAGATCGGCACTGCCAGTTATATTCACCAACACGCCTTGGGCGCCAGAGATAGATGCATTGTCCAGCAGGGGACTGGAAATCGCTTGTTGGGCGGCCAATACAGCTCGTTCTTCACCCTTGGCTGTACCGGTACCCATAACGGCTTCACCCATATTTTTCATGACCGTTTCAACATCCGCAAAATCCAGGTTAATTAAACCATGAACATTGATCAGATCTGAAATTCCTTTGGAGGCATGGTGTAAAATAGAGTCCGCCAGTTTAAATGCTTCTATAACAGTGGTACTCTTATCCACAATGGACATGAGTTTTTGGTTGGGAATAGTAATGACTGTGTCGCAGGCTTTACGCAATTCGGTTACACCCGCAAGGCCGCGGTTCATTCGTTTTGGTCCTTCAAAATTAAACGGTACAGTAACAATACCCACCGTCAGTATACCCAGTTCCCGCGCAAGTTGAGCCACCACAGGTGCGGCACCCGTTCCGGTGCCACCACCCATTCCGGCGGTGATAAAGACCATATCAGCCCCATCCAGCAGAGATTTAACCACTTCCTGGTCTGCTTCCATAGCGTCCGTGCCGATTTCAGAACGTGCACCTGCGCCTAATCCTTTGGTGAGGTTTTTACCAATCTGGATTTTGTTTTCGGCAGCATTGTTATCCAGGTCCTGGGCGTCTGTGTTGATAACGATAAAATCTACACCGGTCATTCCAGCCTGGATCATACGATTGACTGCATTACCTCCGGCGCCTCCAACGCCAATCATTTTGAGATTTGCTTTTTGTTCAGCTAAACTATCGAATTCAAATAGCATATTGTTGCTCCTATTCTTGATTCCTTCGTATGTGTTCTCAGTTTTATTCTATTAAAAGAATTCTTTAACGATTTTTTTCAATTTTTTCATAGTATCAGTAATGGCCGATCCTGATTTTTGAATCAGGGACAGGTCTTCGCAAAAATTTTTCCATTGCGCCAGTCCAATCACACTTGAGTAAATAGGACTGGATGCCACATCCACAGCACCGCTGACATTATTTGGTTTCCCGATTCGCACCGGCATATTGATTGTTTCCTGGGCGAGTCCAACAAGGTTTTTAAGTTCGGATCCGCCGCCGGTGAGGACCATACCATAAGTTAATTTTTCCTTTACATCTGCGCGGGAAACTTCCCGCATGATAAGTTGAAGTATTTCCACCATTCGTGCTTCAACATATCGTGATAACTCATGCTCGGACACCTTGCGTTTGATTTGGCCATTCTGCGTCGGCAGTTCAAAATCCAGTGCAGGGGACGACATGGATGCCTTTGCCGATCCATAGGTTTTTTTAATTTTTTCAGCGTCTTCAATACCCACTTGGAGCATAACTGCAATATCATTGGTGATACTGCCTGCACCAATTCCCAAGGTGGCGGTGTGCCGTATTCCACCTTCATGGTACACCACAATATCCGTCGTGGTAGAGCCAATATCTACGCAAACAACACCTAGGTTTTTCTCATCTTTGACCAATGCAGCTATACTCGATGCGAGTCCCTGGTAAACGATTCCATCCACCGTTACCCCTAATTCTTCGGCACAACTTACAAGGTTTGTGGCAGCAGTCGTGGCCACGGTGATTAAATGGACTCGTGCTTCCAATCGGCGCCCTGTCAAACCAACAGGATCTTTGATGGAATCCATGGTATCAATCACATATTCTTGGGGGAGGACGTGGAGAATGTCCCGATCCACCGGGAGTGAAATGGCTTTTGCCAATTCCAAAACGCGGTGGACGTCTGCATCAGTTATTTCATGTTGTACCGGTACATTTGAACCATCCGTGCTTCCAATCGCTATGGCACCTTGGGTATTGATGCCGCGAATATGATCACCTGAAATCCCCAAGGCCAGTTTTTGTACATTGACATCTGCCATGGTTTGTGCTTCCTGAAGGGCGAGGTCCATTTCATCAATGAGTTGATCCCGGTGGGTTATGGAACCCTTTTTAATCCCTGTAGCGGGAGATGCACCAAGGCCAAGTAATTTGACACTATCCAAATTGGGATCCACTTCCATGATGGCACAGCAAATTTTATTGGACCCCACATCTAAACCGGTTTGGATGTATTTTTCTTGGTTACGATTCGCGCGAATCATGACCACTCCCGTGCCACCAGCTGTTTTTTATACCGCATATCCAGCAACCGGTAATCGGTTAACTGACGTTGTCCTAAAGCTTCCTCAAAATTTTTCAAAATATTCAGTTTAGATAAAATATTATCTTTTCCAAGGATAACCCGTGTTGGACGATCAGCCAAGATGATTACATATTCATCATCCTTATTCAGGGTAAGTTCGGAAATGTTTTCATACAGATTTGGATATCCTAAGGAGATATTATTTAGTATACCTACAGCCTCCTTCACTTTTACCGAATAGGTTTGTTCTCCTTCTGGATAAAGCTCCTTAGCAGGGTTAAAGCCGGATAAAATTGGAATAAGCGTACTTTGACTATATTGATGATCAGGCAGTACAAACGCTTCACCATCAATCATTAAAAATGAATCTATATTCAGGATAGCCAATGGTTTGCGTTCAACAATATTAATTTTTATTCGATTAGGGAAGTGACGACTGACCCGGGCCGCTTTTACGAAAGGATTTGCTTCAACTGCTTCAGCAATATGATCTAGTTTTGGATCATGGATTGACTGGATATCAAACCTGTTAATTATTTCCTGATAATCTTCTTTATCTAATATTTCATAACCACTTATTTGGATATTATTGACTGTAAATGCCCGGCGGTAATCTGCCCATTTTATTGCACCCCATAGTGTCAGCAATAACAGGAAAGAGAGGCTTAATCCAATGAAATGCCTTGAAGTGAATTTCTGTTTTTTCTTTTTACTCATACGTCAAAAGCCCCCGGTTTAAATCCCAAAGTTTTTACCTCTAAATCCAACATGATTCCAAATTTTTCCTGGACGGATTCCCTCGCCAATCGAATGAGTTGAACAATATCCCTGGCTTTGGCCTTACCATGGTTCACAAAAAAGTTTGCATGGATGGGTGAAATTTCTGCATCCCCAACATGGGTACCTTTTAATCCTGCCTGATCGATAAAATAGCCCGCCGCGCCTTCAGATGGATTTTTAAATACACTCCCGGCAGATCGGAATTTCAATGGTTGGGTCGCTTTTCGTCCGCCGCTGGCGACAGCCCGTTTCTCCCTGACTGTATCTCTATCACTTTGGATAAACTCAAATTCAGCACTGATCACAATTTCATCATCCGGAAAGGTGGAATGTCGGTAACTGAAAGCGATATCTCCGGGCACGTATTGTTTATCCTTTCCAGCCATAGTCATAACAGTAACATGCTTGAGAAAGTTAGAAATTTCGCCACCAAATGCGCCAGCGTTCATAACCAATGCACCACCCAAGGTTCCCGGAACACCAATCAAACTTTCTACCCCGGAAAGGTGACGTCCGATACATTCTTTTACCATTTTCCCCAACATAACGCCCGATTCAGCAAATACATCTGTTCCATCAATTTCAAGGTGGTTAAATGATTTTCCTAAAGTGATGACCAATCCATCAATACCCTCATCGGCAACAAGCAAATTTGACCCTGATCCGACAAAATAAGTGGGTATACCATTTTTATTCGCAAATTTGAGTATGTTTGCCAAATCATTCTTATCCTTAGGAGTAATATAAGCTTTAGCCGGCCCGCCAATCCCGTAGGAGGTATGTTTAGACATGGCCTCATTTTTGAGAAAGGTACCTTCGGTCACGGTTCTTAATGTTTCCATCGGGTCCACCTCAAGCAGCTGCCTCCTGGCTGTTCAGATGATCAATATAGGATTGAGCGTAACGCCAAATCGTTCCGGCACCGATAGTGATAACCATATCATTTTCCTGAATGGTATCATCCAGTATAACCTGTAAATCTTCCAAATCAGGGATGTAATAAACATTTTTATGTCCGGTAGATTTTGCTGCTTCATAAACGAGGTTACCTGTAACACCATCAATCGGTTTTTCCCGGGCAGGATAGATGTCTGTTACGATGAGTATATCGCTATCCATAAATGCGGCTGCAAATTCTTTATAAAAATCCCTCGTCCGTGAAAAAAGATGGGGTTGGAACACAGCAATAATACGCCTGTCCCACCCATCCCTGGCGGCCTGGAGGGTGGCGGCCACCTCTGTGGGGTGGTGGGCATAATCATCCACAACGATCACATCGCGGGCCATGCCTTTAATTTCGAATCTACGGCGTACTCCGCCATAACTCCCGATTCCGGTTACGATTGATTTGGCATCCAAACCCATTTCAAATCCAATGGCAGCAGCGGCAAGAGAATTCAAAACATTATGTTTTCCCGGAACATGGAGGGTAACATCACCGCACTTCTGATTATTCTGATAAAGACTATATTTTGTCTCAGTTTCATTGGAACGAATTTTTTTAGCGCTGATCTCTGCTTGGGAAGAAAAACCGTATGTTATTACCGGGCGTTTTATTTTTGGTATAATATCCTGAACGCCGGGAGAATCGAGACAAACAATCACCGCGCCATAAAAAGGGACC
>JAYEFG010000076.1:0-9213 GCA_034658595.1 Fidelibacterota bacterium
TTGAATAATTACTGTGTTGCCAAACAGCAATTACATTGCCTGATCTATCCACTTCAAATTCTATTTCTTCTCCTAAAATTTGTAAATGTTTAGGATCCTTACTGTTGCGTATTCGCTTGAACGTATTTCCTGAAACATAATGAAGTTTCGTCACATCAAGCGGTGATTCAGTGGGCAGATTTAATATAGCTAGTTCACCTTCCCACGATACAACAACCGATTCCCCACCCCAGGGAGCATCACTGTAATGGCCCAAATATTTTTTAAAGCGATTTTTAAGAAGTTTAGGCTTTTCCTTGGCCACAGCACCGGCGATAGCTGATTCATATATTTCATAAGCTTTCTGAGCATACATACGAGCATTTACGCCAGAAGCATTGGTCATAAAAATCGTTGCAATTTTTCGGTCCGTTTGCAATAATAGCTGTGAACGATAGCCCGGACAGCTACCACCATGTCCAATAAATTTTTTCTCCTCAGATTTCCATATAGAAAATCCTAAGCCCCATGCAGGGGACCAATCCTCATCTAGGAAATGTACTCGGTGCATTTCCCGTAATGTATTAGGTTTTAGAACTTCATCCTTTCCATCTAGTACTCGAAACTGCCATGATGCAAATTTGGCTAAATCCGAAGCCGTAGAACTGAAACCTGCTGCAGGCCCAATGCCTTCTGCATTGAACAAAGCAACCGCTGGGCGTTCACCAGTTCGATTAAGCGCTTCATGACCTATGGCCAACTGTTCACCATATAGAGATTTTGGCATTACTGGGCGTGTATCTGTCATTACAAGTGGCTGAAGTATATTATCTTGTATAAAATCATTAAATGGAATACCGGAAACAGCAGCTACCACCTCACCCGCTAAGGATAAGCCAAGGTTGGAATACTGAAAATATTTATCTGCAGGGTATAATGTCTCTTGGTTGCTTAGTTTTTTTACAATTTTTTCAGAAGATGGAAAAGGAAAATCTGGGCCTGTCCAATAAGGATAATCCGATTCCCTTGGTAAACCAGATGAATGAGTGAGGATGTTTCTGATCGTGGCCATACCCCATTCCGGATATGTATTTTCGATATTAAACCAAGGTAAATGCTTGGAAAGCGGGTCATCTAAATGAAGTTTCCCTTGATCTCGAAGCTGCATCACCGCAATCCCTGTAAATAATTTTGAGATAGAACAAATACTGTGTATCGTAGTATTCGATGAGGATATTTGCTTATATGGATTTGCATAACCATATCCTCCACTCCAAATTGTTTCCTGATCGTGTACAACCGCCATTGTCAATCCTGGTAATTGGTGATAATCACGCTGAGCCCCTAGCCAGGTTTCAAAAAGAGCTGTAGCTTCTTGTACTTGCTGATGGTTTTTTATTCCCCCAGCTAACAAAAAATTTGAACATATTAATAATGAAATAAACAATATCATTTTTTTCTCCTTTATTTAAGCCAGAGGTGTTTCATTTATTGTTTTGCTTTTAACAAGCGTTCAATAAATTCATTAAAATGTTGACCTTGAATCCAACGAACTACCACCAACAAATCGTTTTCCCAATCTACATAAATAATATTCGAACCAGCACCTCGAAAAGTAACAGCCGTTTCTGGTGCGGAAGGAATCGATTTTTTCGTACCATCTCTGTTTGCATTGAGGAACCAGTTCATATACCCATATCCTTTCATGGGGACAGTCGGTGTTCTCGCCATTTGAATCCAATTTTCTGAAATGAGTTGTTTGCCGTTCCACTTACCATTTTGGAGGTATAAATAACCGAATCGTGCGTGATCCATGGCGCTAATCCACATTCCTCCCCCCCAATGACCACCGCCGCTGACCGACTGCATCATTTGGCCGTCAAGTAAAACCCAAGAATTTGTATACCCATGCCAGCGCCAGGTGTTGGATGCACCAATGGGATCCATAATATATTTTTTCAATATTTGTGGAAGCGGTCGCCGCCATACATGAAGCGCCGAAAGGGCCAAGAGATTGACGCGAACATCGTTGTATTTCCAAAACGTTCCTGGTTCATAAAGGGGTTGATTTTGGAGCTCCGTCCATGGGATATCCTTTGGGGGACGATCAGCCCAATCCGGCTTATCCCACAATGTACCCTGCCAATGACTCGTTTGGCGGAGTAAATGATCCCATGTGATTTTGTTGTTATGGTCACTAATAAAGTGATCTGTTGACATATAAGACCCTACGCTTTCATGAACGTCACGGATATATCCTTTATCATGAGCCAACCCTACTACGGTGGATAAATATGTTTTGGATATACTAAATGTCATGTCCACACGATTTATGTCACCCCATTCCGCAACTATGTAACCATTTTTAATGATTAAACCCGTCATATCTCCACGCGGTTTTGTTGGACCTATGATTTCACCATGGGGCTCTTTGGTCAAAGTGGCCTTGATATATTCTTTAAGGTCTCGAGATCCAGCGCTCTCGCTTTTAATTGCAAATTGTATCGCACGATTAAGTTTTGACTCGCTCATTCCCACCTCGGCCGCTTGTTTTCTTTCCCAATCTCCATAGGGTGGAAAATAGGTTTGAGACAAACCAATAGTAATAACGATCCAGATGATAGAAATATTTTTAAAGTACTTAATTATCATTTCTCCTTTTAAATTTTTAACAATTGTTAAAAATTTATTATACCAAGTTTTACTTGCTGATTTTTCAAACCAATTCATTTCATAATCCTTTATTTGAGCCAGAGGCGTTTCATTTTATACTTTATTATTCTTCCGATTTTTCCTTATTGGTACGCCATATCTCCTGAAAAAGGCGCAGCCAGTTTCCTCCAATAACTTTTTCAATGCGGGCATCCGGGTGACCGCGGGAAGATAAACCATCTGCTATCAGTTCCATCCGGCGATGTGAATTCAACTCTTCAACGGTAAAAAGAATGTCGGGATCTTCGTTTGGTGCGGCAATTCCCTGCTTTATCCGTTTGGCAACGAACTCGCGGTGCCTTGACCAGTATTCATCAGAACCGTCAATCGGTGTCGTAGAGAGGTCACTTCCAATGCCTACATGATCTTCACCGCTCACATTCACCGCATGCTCAATATGATCCAAAACATCCCTGCGGGTCGGTGCCCGTCCGGGTGTGAGAAAAGGCATCAGGTATATCCCGATGACGCCACCTTTTTTCGAAAGAGCTTTGAGCTCAGCATCGTCTTTTGATCGGGGATGCCGCGCTACGGCATTGCAGCCGCTGTGGGTAAAGGAGACCGGAACAGGGGATACTTCAATGGCCTCGGCCGTGGTCTTCTGCCCACAGTGACTCAAGTCCACCAGCATTCCAAGCTCATTCATCCGTTCCACCACGGCATGTCCGTATTGTGTTAACCCTCTGTTGGCCGGCTCCAGACATCCATCACCCACAAGGTTCCGAGAATTGTATGTAAGTTGAGTGACTTTCACCCCAAGATTCAGGAATGTTTCAATGTGACCAAGATCGTCTTCGAACTGTGTGGTATTCTGAAAACCGAGCACGATTCCGAGCTTACTATCCCCTTTTGCCTTTAAAAGGTGTTCTACTGTTTTTACCTGCATTAAGGAATCTGAATAAAGCTCTATTCGGTTAAGCCACATGGCTACGTTCTGAACCGCGTCTTCAAAGTCACTTCCATGGACCGTTTGGTTAACCACGGTAATTCCCGATTTAACTGCGTTCTGCAGCATTTCGTTATCGATCGGGGGGTTGAGCGGGTAATTAAAGTATCCGGGACTTGCAAGAAAATCGACCACAATCGCTTTGTCGTAATTAAACCTCATACTATCAGGTCTGCGAAGATCTCGTTTCCCTATTGGACTGTGGGGTAAGGCGTTGAGTATCGGGCGTAACCACCCATAACCAAGTGCGGTTAATCCGGCACCAGCCAAAAAGGTTCGACGCCCAATCATATTAACTGGTATTTTTTTCATTATCTCTCCTTTATTTGAGCCAGAGGCCGTTTCATTTTCATCATTTGCTCAACAGCTGTCTAAATGTATCCAACGCTAATAATTGAAGATCTGAATTGGAACCAATAAAAGGGCTTACATCTTCTTTTACCAGTTGCCAATTAATGCTTCTCAACCGATTGAGCAACAGTTTTCTCCAATTGTTGGATGAAAAAGATTCCCCGCCATAGCCGGATTGGACCAAACAATTATTTAAATATACAAAATTGGGTTCGATTGTTTTCCAGCGGGATAAATAAAACATTAAATCATAGAAATCCCGTCCTTTTGTGTATTGCCTCTGGAGGATTGCATGGCACTTTCCTGCAATAAAGGACGCTTGATCATGGTGAATAATAGAAATCGGGAAGTATTGGTTTACCATTGAGCGATCAATGTCAAATCCGGATGTCGGATTGGTGTCGATTTCAATTTTGATGCTTAGGTTTTCATCCTGCAATGGGGACAAACCGGATTCATATAAAAGTCTTGAAAATCGAATAAAGGCACTATTCACAGTCCGAAGTGTTTTTACCTTTGAGGATACATTGTAACCGTTTCGACCCAGATCTCTTTGAATTTGGGTAATCATACTTTCAAAATTAATTTCATAATTGGTACCCCGAGTATGAAAATCCAAATCTTCAGAAAAGCGCGCCAAGCCATGAATAATTCGCAAGGCAGTTTCCCCGTGAAACACAAGGGCTTGGTTCAGATTTAATTCAAACATTTTTCTCAAGATTAAATGTTGTAAAAATTCCCGCAATTCATTTTTCGCTTTTTGGGGATTGGAGGCGCTCTTCACGATTGACAAAGCCTGTTCTTTCATAATTGGTTTTCAACCTCAATTAGTGTATCAATGGCTTTCATGACCTTTTTACTTCCCATGGTTTTACCGACCTTTTTCAATTTTTTCATATTGATCTTTTCCGGATTTTGGAGACGTAACTCAAGAATGCGCGTTTCGGGCCAGTCCCCCTTTTTCATATAGAACAGGTCCGCCAAAGCTTTTTCCGGGGTGGCACAGTAAAATGATTCTGTTGCTGTAAATGGAACTAATTTATAGCCGAAAAACCGGTCTTGCTTCATATTGTAAAATGCGAATGATCCAATAGGCGTTTGCCATTTTTTCGTTAATCGGGTCGTGATACACTGAACAACGGGGACGGTTTCGGGAATCATTCCATAGAAAGCCAGAGCCGATTCCATGCTCACATAGGATGGGCGGTATAGTTGATTAGAAAGGGTGAAGTTTGAGGGCTGTTGCCTTCTGTAGGCCGCCGGTAATAAATACTTACCCCGCCGCAGTTGAATCAGCTTCCCTTCTCGAACCCATTGTGAAAGGCGAATTTGGATATAGCGTAGTGGCTTATCAGACCATACGCCCACATCCTGGGTTTCCACCCAAGGCGCAGCGCTGAATTGCTGAATAAATGCATCATATTTCATATGCATAATATATAAAATTATGTATATTAGTGAAATAAATAATATTGTTAGGGTGTTCTCAGACTAGGGCTGAAAAATATGTGCAGCTGTTCCTTCATCGGTTTCCTCGACAATACCGAAAATTGCGAAATGAATAAGCACCATACCTAAAGCAAGCAAAGACATAACCAGTGGTAGAAAAACGGTGGGGTGCCTTAGTTTAGGAACATTCATTGTTTATCCCCTTGGATGGGGGGTTTTAATCTTTTTTAATAGTGTAATTAAAGGGGTTAGAAACAATAGTGTATTAATAAAAGCCACCCCGACTAATATAAATCCTATCCAATTTAAATGCTCAGGTAATGGCATTGGCTCAATCAATTGATATAATGTACTAAAAAGCCAAAACATAAAAATCAAAGAAGCCAAAACCGTTATAATTTCGAAATTCTCTTTTTTCTTTAACAAATAACGCCCAAGAAATAAAGCTAAAATAAGAAGATTAAAACTGAAATAATTATTTAAAGAATATAATGACCAATTTATTGTTGGACTTGACTGTTCAAGGTAATTGCCCCAATTAAATTGAAAAGGAATATAAAAATGATATAGACCCATAATGATTGTTTGGAGTGTCCCAAATTTTAGTAAAAATAAATTAGTTTTATTTATTTTTTTGACCTCATGTAATTTTTAAGCCTTTTATTTTACCTTGAGTTTGAGGTTTTGTACCAAATGGCGTATAATTGCTTCTGCATCTAAAGCTTTTTTCAAATCAAGTAATTCTTGACCCTTTGTTACATTAATTTCTAAATGTAATTCACCTTTTGCAGAATTAAGTGCCGCACAAGAGGAGAAAATGAAGAGTGATAATATTATTAATAACTTTTTCATTTTATTCTCCTTTATTTGAGCCAGTAGCATTTTATACAGAAACACACAGAAAACACACCTACAAGCAAAAACCCCTATTGATGACCGTGATAGACTTTTGCTACTATCTTCCAACCACTATCAAATTTTGAAAGTAAAAGATAATCAGTGTAAACCATTTGATCATCTTTGCTGTATTCGATTTTAACCGCAGCCGCTTTGCCAGTTACATCAATACTGACAAAATTGTAATCATAATGATGTTTATTAGGATTAAAATTTGCATTTGCTTTGGCTTTTTTTGTTCCGGCTAACCATGCTTTGATAGGATATTTGCGAATATCTTCACCTTTGGGAGAAAAAATTGCAAAATCTCTGTGGAATCCTTTTTCCATTGCGTCAGTATCAAGTCTATTAAAAGCACCATTCGCATATGAATCTTCTACCACTTTTTTAACAATATCTTTTTCAGAAAGCATTTCCATACTCCCTATTATAAAACTGTTGGGTCCATGGCTATTAGCTAAAGCAGTTCCAGCTATAAAAGTTGAAAACAAAATCGAATATATTAATTTTTTTAACATTATATCCTCCAAGAGGTTAGTCGAGATGGAGTCAAAAACATTGTGAGATTAAACTATTTTTAACTCACGCCAACGTTTTTCCAGTATTAATATGGTAGATTCAAATAATCTCCAGAGACTGAAGGCAGATAGCAAACCACACAACATACTAAAAAGTAATATGTAGTACTCGGGATCGCCTTGTTGGGCTCCATAAACAAATCCTCGTAAGGTTGCTGCCGATAATACCGTAAAAATGGAGGTCGACCCCGATAATAATAATCGTTTCATAATTTTATTTTTTCCTCTGATTTATTGTTTTTTTAAACACTACTTAAACTGCATTGCCTTTAAATAGTTGTCATTAATTTTTCGTTAATAGTTTAATAAAATTTTCAACATGTATTTTTTTCACTTTTTTATAATCAAATTTTTCAATTGATTTAGAATCAAATATTTCCATCTGTATATAAAACATAAGGGGGGCATAATAGAACAGTCTTGCTTGTATTTTACTGTCAATTGACTTGGCAAAATTCCAGTGTTTTTTCCCATACTCAATTCTGTCTTCTATAAAATTCCACACTTCATTCTTTAAGTTTTTATAGTTCCAATTAGATATCGGGTGTTTCTTTAAAGAAGCCTGAATAATTAATGAAACATTTTTGTTTCTATTGGAAGAAGTATCGAGGGTAAAATCCAATATTTTATGAAGGTATTTTTTAAAATCTTTAAATGTTGTTACTTCTTCAGCATTAAAGTTGAGTGGTCTACTTTGTATATATTCCTTGATCACTGATTCAAGGATGTCTTCTTTGGAATCAAAATATTTGAACATCGTAGCTTCGGATGCTCCGATTGCATTGGCAATATCCTTGGTCCTTATAGAATCCATTGAACCATTATGAGTAATGAGATTAAAAGTTTTTTTCTTTATCTGTTTTATTCTTTGGTCTTTATCCATCTTATTTCTCCTATAACGGCACGGAAAGTAAGTGCTTACTTACATAATAACAAAAACTATCAACAAAAGTTCCAGATTAATTTTTGTTCTTTATAATGCGAGTGCCTCTATAAACAAAAAACCCCGCTGCTGCGGGGCTCTTGCTTAAATCCTTTGGGTGGGGGTTATTTGAGCCAGAGGCGTTTCATTAAGATTTAGAAAACACTTTCTTAATGGCATTTACAATTGAAAGAATAAAATCATTTCTTGCTAAAAGGCGACTGCCACAATTTGGGCAAGAGGCTAATAAAGATACATATTCTGTAAGTTTACTTCTTTTCCAACTATGTGAACATGATAAACATTTCATATTTCACCCTTTATTTTATATAGTGATTATCAATATACCATGCATCTTTACCCAACAAAGTATATTTGGCACCATTAAATGCGTTTTTCTTCTCAATATAGTCAAGAACAGATCCTCCTAAACCGCCAGTGATCGCACCACACCCAGCCATTATTAAAACGACATCAAAATCATAACTATCTAATGTAGCTAATACGCCCATAATTATACCACATGAAGCGGCTCCTGTCATTAAATAATTCGAGACATATTGTCCAGATTTTATCTGAAGAACGATGATATTCGCAACTAAATTAGCTGGAATAATTGTATAGAATGCTTTTTGGTCTTTATCGAACCTTTGGATAGATATTTCACCATTATCAAAACCATAGAATGACCCGGTAACTGATGTTGATATTGTACCATATGTTACCATAATCTTATCTCCAGGTTGAATGGTAATGGTCTCATTTGCTTTCCGTTTGATATTTCCAATTTTAATTATTTCCGTGCCATCGGATAATTTGAGCATTTTTATTTCATTAATCTTGACTTGTTGGGAAGCAAAAGCGCCTTCAGGTTTGAATAATACATTCCCAGATTCTATTTTTACAAATTCACCATTATAAGTGCTTCCGTTTTTAAGTTTTAAAACATCCTGTTTTTCTTGTCCAATAACAGGGCTATTTACAACCAACTCTCGTTTAAGGATAAGGGCATTCCTTTCAAACTGGGCAAATAATAATCTATCATTAAATCGTATTGTACCAGTTTGAACAAGGGCAATCATGACCATGACCGTGGCCAATCCCGATAGGAGAAATGTGCGTGTTTTATTCATTCCCTTTTTCCTTTATTCGAACCAGAGGCGTTTCATACTGGGAATTACACCCATAACACCACCTCTTGGGTTTTGTTTTGTCTATTCATTATTGTAAAAACAACACCACCCAATCCATAACATAAAACATCCATAATATCATCTGTATATCTCATAGAAATGGATGGAAGTATTATTTCAAAAATAATAGAAAAAACAACAACAGCAGTAATTATATGAAAACTTGAGAATTGAAAATCACCCCTA
>JAYEFG010000077.1:0-2520 GCA_034658595.1 Fidelibacterota bacterium
TGGCGTATGGCAAATTTGGTTATTTAAATAATCAAAATTAATGGTGAAACATCCACCAATTGGTGGACAATTCTACTATTCATTAACTAAAAGTAAAAAGGAGAATAAAATGAATAAAACAAAGAATACGAAAATCATTGCAATCTCAATCATCGCTGCATTTTCATTTATTTATGCTCAATCTAACTATCCGTATCCGGAAGATGTTTCGCCAGAGGTTTATAAAGTCATTTACGAGAATGAAGAAGTGAAAATGTTGGAAGCGACTTTCAAGCCAGGGCAGAGTGATAAATTTCACCAACATCGTAAGGCTTATCATTATTTTATTGAAGGTGGTAAGCTTCAACTTACGTGGCCAGATGGATCTGTAGTTTATCCTGAACCGGCTTCAGGGGCTCCAGGTCACAGCCCTGCTGGTAGTAGTGCTCACAAAGTAAAAAACATAGGAGAGAACACCGTAAGGCTTGTTATCGTCGAATTCAAAAACGTTAAACAGAAAAAATAAATGAATGATGTAGAGACGAAGTGCGCTGCATCTCTACGAATAATTTTTACGAATCGTAAGCGGCCATTCCGGTTTCAGATTGGCCAATGATAAGCGTATGCATTTCGTGGGTCCCTTCGTAGGTGTAAACCGACTCAATATTGGCCATGTGCCGCATGATGGGATAATCTTCTGTAATTCCATTGGCACCTAATATTCCCCTTGAAATCTTGGCAATATCCCTAGCCAATTCACAATTGTTCCGCTTTGCCATAGCCACCTGTTGAAAGGTCATTTTCCCTTCATCTTTAAGGCGTCCCAAGCGATAGACCAAAAGCTGTGCTTCTGTAATTCGTGTGACCATGTCCGCTAATTTTTTCTGTGTAAGTTGATATCCGCCGATAGGCTTGGAAAATTGTTTCCGCTCTTTGGCGTATTCCAGTGCGGTGTTGTAGCAATCGACTGCACACCCGACCATTCCCCAAGAAATGCCGTAGCGCGCTTGGGTGAGACACCCCAACGGCCCTTTTAATCCTTCAACGTTAGGGAGTCGCGCTGAATCAGGCACGCGCACATTTACTATGGACAATTCAGATGTAATAGAAGCTCGCAAACTTAATTTCCCGTGGATGTCGCTTGATGTGAATCCGTCCATGCCTTTTTCCAATAAGAATCCGCGAACGATACCTTCTTCATCCCGAGCCCAAACCACTGCTACATCTGCTAATGTGCCATTGGTGATCCACATTTTACTGCCGTTGATAATCCAATCGTTACCGTCTTTTTTACAGCGCGTTGCCATACCGCCGGGGTTGGAGCCAAAATTTGGTTCTGTGAGTCCGAAACAGCCGATTTTCGTGCCAGCACCCAAACCAGGAAGCCACTTGGCTTTTTGTTCATCGGAACCATAGGCGTGGATGGGATACATGACCAAAGCACCCTGAACACTGGCGAAAGATCGTAGTCCCGAATCGCCCCGTTCCAGTTCGTGGAGAATGAGCCCATACGCCACATTGCTCACACCGGCGCCGCCAGATTCTTCCGGTAATGATGATCCCATGAAACCCAATTCTCCTAATTTGGGGACCAGTTCCATTGGAAAAGTTGAATTCTCATAATGTTCATTGATCACCGGTATGAATTCTTTCTGGACGAAATCATAGGCCGTTTGCTGGATCAGTAATTCTTCTTCAGTTAGAAGATCTGTAATATTGTAAAAATCAGGTCCTAATTCTTTCATGATATTCCTTTATAACTGGGAATGAAATTACACCTTTCTCCGGATTGATTGTGTAAGAGAAGTCAAGTCATCGTCTCGCCATGACACTTTCTCCGGTTGGGATTTGATCTCTTTCAAAATTGTTATTAATTCCTGGTTTGATACAGTTAACCCCATTTCATTCAGCCTGTTTTTCAAAGCCGCTTTGCCGGTGTATTTATCGATCACCAAATATCGTTTCCTGTGCACAGATTCCGGTGAAATAGCTTCGTAAGATTTTGGTTCTCGCACCACTGCTTTCACATGCAGACCTGCCTTGTGAGTAAAGGCATTCTTCCCAACAATGGGTTGGTTGGCTTTTGAATCCAATTTAGAAAATGAATCAACCAATTCAGTTAATTCTGGAATCATTCCCAAATCCCAATCACCGTTTATTTTATAAATATTGGTGAGCGCCGTTACCACTTCTGCCAGTGGCGGCAGCCCGCACCTTTCTCCCAAACCATTGACAGCCACATCCACACATTGGGTACCCGCTTCAAGGGCTGATAAAGCATTCGCTGTGGCCATCCCAAAATCATTATGACAATGGACATGAATTGGAATATCCAATTCAGAAACAATCCGGCTCACTAATTTTTTTGTTAGTGTAGGAGTGAGACATCCAACGGTATCTGCAATGCTGAAACGATCAGCTCCACATGATTGCGCTAACTGCCCCACTTCAATCAAGAAATCCATATCGGTTCGGCTCGCATCTTCTGCTGTGAAACGAAGTTTAAGTCCTTTCTCTTTTGCATATTTCACAGCAGTCTCT
>JAYEFG010000078.1:0-9165 GCA_034658595.1 Fidelibacterota bacterium
GCTTGATAAAACATTGGTATTTGTACCCCATTCACTTGCGGGTTTAGTTCAATTCTTGGCGGTAGATTATCACTTATCCAACATTTCTCGCGGTGTGATTGATTCAAGGAATTTGATTTACTTTTTCTCCATGATTGGGTTTTTCATCTATCTGACGATCCGGACATTGGAAGTCAAGAGGTGGAAATAAGCCATGGTTAGATTAAAACATCTTGATCTTAAAAAATCCGTTTTTATTCCCGGGATTATCCTTTTTACAATCCTGTTTTTACTTAATGGTATTTCCAAGAATTGGTTTTTCCGATGGGACTTAACGAATAATGATATGTACTCCCTTTCCACATCTAGTGAATCGGTTTTGAAACAGGTGGATGATCTTCTTACCATGAAGGTGTATTTCTCTGATGATCTTCCAGGCGAATACGCAAACAATCGTCGGTATTTACAGGATATCCTTGAGGAGTATGAAGCACTTTCAGATGGGAATATTCGATTTGAATTTTTCCGACCTGAAGATGATAAAGATATCGAGCAGGAAGCACAGAAAGCAGGCATTATGCCTGTTCAGATGCAGGTGATCGAGAATGATAAAATGGAAGTGAAGCGCGTCCTTATGGGGATGGTGATTCTTTATGAAGATAAAAAGGAAGTGCTTCCGGTGATCCAAACCACCACCGGGTTGGAATATGAGATTACCACTAAAATTAAGAAATTGGTTGAAACCGATAAACCAACGGTAGGGATTGCCCAATTTGAAGGCCAAACCAATCAATTTCAGAATATCCAAAATGTGTTGAGACAAAGATACAATATCCGGACCGTAAATTTGGTGGAGGAGGTTCCGGCAGATATCACAGCCATGTTGATGAGCGGAGTTTCAGATTCCTTATCAGAGAATGAAGCCAAACATTTAAAAGGATTTTTAAAACGTGGGGGAAATTTATTTCTCACACAGAATCGTGTGAAAACTAACCTGCAGATCCAGCAGGCTTTCCCAATTCAATCCGATATTTTTTCAATTATTGAACCATACGGTTTTAATATTGAGGAGAACCTGGTAACAGACCGTATTTGTGGAAGGGTAAACGTTCAACAACAAATGGGTCCCATTCGTATGAATGTACCCATGGAATATCCGCTTTTGCCGGTCATTCGATCTTTTAATACAAATGAAGCGATTGTAGCTGGACTAGAACAGATGCAGTTGGTTTTCGCAAGTGAGATCAAGCAGGATTCCGCTTCCATGGGACAGGTGAATTTTGTGCCGCTTTTATTTACATCGGATCAATCCGGGGAAATGCGCGGAAACTATAATTTAAATCCCGATCCGAAGCAAAACCCATTTCTTAGAATGTTCAATCAATCGCATAAAATATTGGGTGCCCGCTCTGAAAAAGTGGATGAAAATGGCATTATAAGTCAGGTTGTACTGGTGGGGGATTCGGATTTCATTGCTGACCAAGGCGGTGGACGCTCTCCAGAAAATCATATTTTTGTAATGAATGCTGTGGATTTTCTCATTGGAGATCGGGACCTGATTGCACTTCGTTCCCGCGAAATAACCTCACGTCCATTAGAAGAGGTGTCCGATGAATCAAAGAAGACTTGGAAATGGGTCAATATTACCTTGCCATCCTTACTCATTGTTGGGTTTGGTTTAATCAGGATTCGGCAACAGAAACGCAGGAGTGACATTTTGGAGGAGCTTTATGGGTAAAAACATGAAATGGCTCCTGATTGTGTTGGGGGTTTTAGTTGTCCTTTTTGGGATCAACCAATTAAAACAGAGCAGTCTGGGATCCAGCAGTGAACAGGTATTTGAAATCGAGAGAGATGATATATTCAGTTTTGATATATCCCAAGGGGAAGAATCAATATCACTTGTCTATAATGGGGAAAACTGGTTTATAGACGGGAACGATACTTTAGTGGTTAAGGAGCATACAATGAACGGTTTTTTTGACCGTGTACTGAAAGTGAAACGTACATCCTTGGTGTCTAAGAATCAAAATAAATGGGATAAGTTCAACGTAGGTGATTCTACAGGGACCCACCTGAATCTAAAGGATCATAATGGCGAATCCTTAGGTCTCATTACTGTGGGTAAATCGGCGGCCGAATGGGCTTCCAGTAATATTCGAATTGGTGATGAAGTTGAAGTTTACCAAACCAACGAAAATATTTCATGGCAATTGAATACCTCTCCGACTTATTGGGGGGAAGCGCCACCCTCGCTGGAAGCGGACTCTACAGCCGCCGATTCACTATAATTAAAACCCTCGCTTAAGCGGGGGTTTTTGTTTTGTTTTATTCCAAACTTAGATAAATTGACCACCCGGTCATTATTGAATATTTTATGAATTCATCAACAAACAAATTTGAGCAATTACCCGTGGAGAAACAGGTGCGAATCGTGGATGCGTCCATTTCTGAATTTGCAGAGCGGGAATATGAAACTGCATCTATGAATAAAGTGGTGGAGCAGGCCGGTATTGCCAAAGGTTCTTTGTTCAATTATTTTAAGACTAAAAGCAGTCTTTACTTCCATATTTACCATTTGGCGCTGGAGGAAGTGAAGGCATATCTACGTAAGGTACGTGATGAAACAGTCAATCATTCATTTGAAAAACGGCTCCCAAAGATTGTCAATGCCGGCGTTCAATTCATCACGGAACATCCACGATTGGCCCGCATCTATTTTCGACTCATTTATTCTGGTGATTCTCCCAACCGGAAAAAGATTGTGGATGAATTGCAGGCATTATCAGATGAATATCTTGGAGATATAATTCAGGATGCCATAAATCGCCATGAGCTGCATCAGGAGTTGGATAAGGAACAGGCTGTTTTCTATTTAGATGCGGTTCTCAATCGATTTTTGAAGGAATATCATGAAGGGATGGAAGTTGGAAAAAAGGATCAATTTGACATGGATAAATGGGTGAATGGTATCACCGAATTATTTACAAAAGGGTTTAAGTGAGATCACAACAAAATAAAGAATATCCATCCGTTCAGGAAATGAGCGATGATCAACGTATTGGTATTGTTAAAGACATATTCACTTCCGTTACTGATAAATATGATTTTATGAACCACTTTCTTTCTGGACGCCGAGATGTAGCTTGGCGGAAACGAACCGTATCAGAGATGAAATTCTTCAGTACAAATCGGTTTTTGGATGTGGCCACCGGAACGGGTGATTTAGCGTTGGATTGCGCGAAAACCTATCCGGATGTAAAAGTGACAGGCGTGGATTTTGTTCAGGAAATGGTGGATAAGGGTATTGAAAAAGTAACAGCTCAGGGGTTGTCAAATAGAGTAAAATTGATGTGGGGGGATGGTACAAATCTTGAATTTGAAGATAATTACTTTAATATAACGGCCATTGCTTTTGGGATTCGGAATATTCCCGATAAAGAAAAAGCATTATCAGAAATGAGACGGGTCATTGTTCCAGAAGGACAGGTTATGGTTTTGGAACTCACCACCCCGGAACCGGGGTTATGGCGGAGTATCTATAGTTTCTACTTGAATGGTGTTTTACCAAAACTGGCACGTCTTTTTATCAAAAACCCCGGAGCGTATGAATATCTTGCAGACTCCATAATGAATTTCCCCACTCGTCGAGAATTTCTTGCTTTGATGGAATCTATGGGATTAAAAAATTGCAGAGCTATTTCTCTGACTTTTGGGGTTTGCACACTTTATATAGGAGAAAAATAATGGAAAAAGCAAAAGCATTAGAAAAACTAAATGATTTTCAGAAAAACACAATGACAGAACATATTGGCATTGTGATCACTGATTTCGGAAATGATTTTGTCAGCGGAAAAATGCCTGTAGATAATCGAACAGTTCAGCCCTATGGATTACTCCATGGTGGAGCGTCTGCTGTCCTTGCAGAATCGCTGGGGAGCATAGCTGGGGGAATGCAGGTTAATCTTGAAACGCAAGCGGTTGTAGGCGTAGAGATTAATTGTAATCATTTGCGAAGTGCCAGAGATGGCTGGGTTTATGGGAAGGCAACACCGGTGAAGATTGGGAGAAAGATACAAGTTTGGAATATTGAGATTAAAAATGATGGTGCAAAACTAGTCTGTGTGAGTCGGTTGACTTTGGCTGTGATTGATAGGATATAACCGCAAAGCCGCAAAGGAAGCAGAGAAAAAATGTTTAAAGACTACAATTCTGCAAATTAAAGAAATGAAAAATACGACTGTTGAACGGGAATTGGATGTGAAGTCACTGTGGCGGGCTGCCATGGCGAAGAAGGGTTCAGTGGCGGTTTGGCGATCCCCACGAGAAACCCAAGTTCATTTTCTCACTGATCTGTCCTCCACTCCAAATAAAGGACGGATTAATCTTCAAAAAACTGACATGGGTTTTGTGGTAAGCCCTTTCATGAATCCGGAAGGGAATGAAACCTTATTTCTCAATGCGGATGTTTTCGGGACATGGAACATGGCAGAT
This sequence comes from Fidelibacterota bacterium, assembly GCA_034658595.1. Classification (GTDB taxonomy): domain Bacteria; phylum Fidelibacterota; class Marinisomatia; order Marinisomatales; family TCS55; genus TCS55. Next base: position 4,474 of record JAYEFG010000078.1, read on the forward strand.
GGTAGCTGGCAGATGTTAGAACGTAGCAAAAATCCCGAACTTGTTTCGGGAGAAAATGGAAAAACACCATATCATTTGAATAATCGTCCCGATACTGAAATTTCCGGTGAGAAAAATCACTTCATCCAAATGGTAGAAGATGGAATTACAGCCATTGAAGAGGGTGAATTTGATAAGGTCGTTACGGCCCGAACCTATGATGAACCATTAATCGACAATTTTGATGTTATCGATCAATTCAATCGATTGGAAAAAGCTTACCCTGATGCATTTGTGAGTTTGGTATCCATCCCCGGACGAGGAACTTGGATGGGGGCTACACCAGAATTGTTGATTGAATCATCTGAAGATCATTTTCGTACGGTCTCTGTGGCAGGAACTCAGGCTTTTCCTTTAGATAAAGATTTATCTGAAGCAGTGTGGAACCAGAAAGAAATTGAAGAACAGGCTATGGTGAGCCGCTACATCATTGAACAATTCAAAACGATTCGTTTGCGGGAGTTTATTGAAACAGGACCCCGGTCCGTTCGAGCCGGAAATATGATTCATTTGAAAACAGAGTATAATGTGGATCTGAACGAAGTCCATTTCCCTGAATTAGGAACGGTCATGCTCCTTTTACTCCACCCAACATCAGCAGTTTGCGGCATGCCAAAATTTTCTGCCCTGCGTTTTATTGCTGCCAATGAACATTTGAATCGGGAATTCTACAGCGGCTTTTTGGGTCCGGTGAATTTGGATGGTGTATCCCGGCTTTATGTGAATCTCCGGTGTATGCAGATTCTTCGGACTCGGGCAGTGCTCTATGCTGGTGCGGGGATTACCCACGATTCTATTTCTGAAAAAGAATGGGAAGAAACAGCATTAAAATGCCGGACGTTGTTGGATGTGATGAATGGGCATGGAAATGTTTAAGTGTGAAGGTGTTCGAGTGTTAAGGTCAATGGATTAATGGAAAAACTTTGCGGAAGAAAAAAACTTTCGCAAAGTGTAAAACACATGAACACTTTAAACACTATAACACTTAAAACAAACACCCAGTATATTTATGATTTGGTGGGACTATGTGCTGAATTTGGCGTGGAGAAAGCTGTTGTTTGTCCCGGTTCTCGCTGTGCACCATTGTTAATTGGATTTGGGAAACATCCGGAGATTGAAACTATTTCTGTTACGGATGAACGCTCCGCCGGATTTATTGGATTGGGGATTGCCCAACAGACCGGGAAACCGGTTGTATTGGTGTGTACATCCGGGACGGCAGCCCAAAATTTTGCACCTGCTGTTATAGAAGCCTTCTATCAAAATGTTCCGTTCATCGTGCTAACGGCAGACCGTCCGCCGGAATGGATCGACCAGTGGGATGGGCAAACGATTCGCCAGGAAAATTTGTATGAGCCCCATGTGAAAGGAAACTTTGTATATGATGAAAACCATGCGGACTCTGTGGAACAGACATTAGCCTTGGCTTTTGATAGGGGAAAAGGTCCGGTGCATTTGAATATTCCGATTCGGGAGCCGTTTTATCCTGATTCGTTAGATGAAATTCAGATTGCAGCAAAAGGCACAAAATTCACAAGAGAAAAATTTCAAAAAGTTGATGAATCGGTATGGGATGAATTTGAGTCCATTTTAAAGTCATCTGAAAAAGTGATGGTCTTGGGTGGGCAGATGGCGCCGAATCCAAAATTAGTTGAATTGCTGGATCAATTGGATGTATCGGTGGTGGGAGATGTGATTTCCAATCTGCATAGCGTGGATGGTGTGATTAAATCAGCTGATTTAATTGTTAAAAAATTGATAGCCACAAAAGGCGCAGAAATCGCAAAAGATGAAAATAAAATAGTTGAAAATGGCTTGACTCCGGATTTTTTAATTACGTTTGGACGATCCATCATTTCTAAAAATCTGAAACTTTATTTACGAAAGTATAAGCCAAAATATCATTGGCATATAGGTTGGGGCATGGTTGGAGATCCGTTTCAAAGTTTGACGAAAATCATTGAAACACCACCGTTGCAATTTTTCACAGAATGGTTGGATAAGGGAATCGGAAAAAACAATCAGGATGATTATTTAACTTTATTGTCAGATGCACAAAAGAAAGTTGGTGAAAATTTTGATTTAAAATTAAATAACGCAGAATTTAATTATTTTAGCGCTGTCCGACGTGTGCTGAAGCAATTACACCAAAACAGTGTCCTTCATTTAGGGAACAGCATGCCGGTGCGGATTGCTAATTTTATTGGGATAAATGATTCATCCATAGATGTGTGGTGTAATCGAGGCACATCTGGAATTGACGGTGTGTTGAGCACTGCAGTAGGCCATGCATTGGCAGAGCCCAATCGGAAACACACATTGATTATTGGTGATCTTTCATTTTTCTATGATCGTAATGGGTTATGGCTTAATCATGCATTTCCACAAAATCTGCAAATCGTTATTTTGAATGACAGGGGCGGCGGGATATTTAATATGATTCCGGGGCCGTCATCACAGGGTGACCTAACAGAATTATTTACGACGCCCCATAAGCGGACTGCCGAACTCACAGCACAAGAGTTCAACATGGAGTATTGCAGCGTTGGATCAATGGATGAATTGGAAAAAGCACTTAAAGTATTTGAATCGGGGATTTTAGAAATTTTCACAAGCATGAAAACAAATATAACAACTTTTAAGGAAATAGCCGCAAAAAGCACATAAAGTACAAAATACTTTGTGTCTTCGAGCCTTTGTGGCAAAATAGGAGTTAAAAATGAAATGGAAACAGAATTGGGAAACCATTAGAGAATACGATGAGATCACCTTTGAGTTTTTTGAAGGAATTGCCAAAATCAGTATCAATCGGCCGGAAAAGCATAACGCTTTCACACCGCGGACTGTGAAAGAAATGATTGATGCCATGAACATTTGCCGGGATGATGAAAATATTGATGTGATCATTTTTACCGGTGAAGGTGGGAAAGCTTTTTGCAGCGGTGGCGATCAAGGCGTTCGGGGTCACGGCGGGTATGTTGGAAAAGATGAAGTCCCGCGACTAAATGTATTGGATTTGCAAAAACAGATTCGATCCATTCCAAAAGTCGTGATTGCGGCGGTGGCAGGCTGGTCCATCGGCGGAGGACACGTACTCCATGTCGTTTGTGATTTAACAATTGCTGCAGAAAATGCCATGTTTGGTCAAACTGGCCCGAAAGTGGGATCGTTCGATGGTGGGTTTGGAGCGTCTTATTTAGCACGAAGCGTGGGCCAGAAAAAAGCCCGTGAGATTTGGTATCTCTGCGATCAATACAATGCGCAACAAGCTTTGGATATGGGATTAGTAAATACAGTAGTTCCGTTAGAAGAATTGGAAGACACATTCATTACCTGGGCTAAAAAGATCCAGGAAAGATCACCCTTGGCGATTCGCATGTTGAAATCATCCTTCAATGCTGAATTGGATGGTCAGGCGGGTATCCAGGAATTGGCTGGGAATTCTACTTTGCTTTATTATTTATCTGATGAAGCGAAAGAAGGTCGGAATGCCTTTGTGGAAAAACGGAAACCAGATTTTTCAAAGTATCCCAAGTTCCCTTAAGAGATAGCCATAAAGTCACCAAGACACAAAGAAAAACAATTATAAATCTTGGCGTCATTGAGTCTTCGTGGCGAATGAAAATATGAATAAGTGGATTGAAGCATTTAGGTTAAGAACTCTCCCCCTTGCATTCTCATGTATCATTATGGGGAGTGGATTGGCGTATGCTGATGGTCAATTTGATTTGACTGTTTTCGGATTGGCGCTGATTACCACCCTTTTTCTACAAATATTGTCCAACTTGGCGAATGATTATGGCGATTTTGTAGAAGGCTCGGACAATGATGAAAGAGTCGGTCCGGACCGCACCATGCAGTCTGGTCTCATAACCAAACCTGAAATGATGAAAGCCATGTGGATGATTGCGTTGCTGTGTTCAATTTTTGGTGTGCGGCTGATCTACGAAGGAACAGTTGGCTTGGATTTGAAAAAGGCGGGTTTGTTTGCCATTCTCGGACTCACAGCCATGGGCGCTGCAGTGAAATACACCATGGGAAAAAATCCGTATGGATATGCTGGATTGGGAGATATTTTTGTTTTTTTGTTTTTTGGTTGGCTGGGCGTTTTAGGCTCTTATTTTTTGCATACACATACTTTGAATTGGGATTTACTGCTTCCAGCATCATCGATTGGTCTATTTACAACGGCTGTTCTCAATATCAATAATATGCGAGATCACAAATCGGATGCCAAATCAGGAAAAAATACATTGGTGGTGAGAATTGGTTTGGAAAAAGCAAAGGTCTATCATCAATCATTGATTTATGGGGGATTACTTTTATCTATAGCATATGTGATTCCAAGCACCAACTATTTCCATTACACCTTTGCACTCACGGTTCCATTGTTTGTCAGTTTTGTTCATTCTATTCACAAGAGAATTGATTTCGAGAATTTTGACCCCTTTCTGAAAAAACAAGCAATAACTACTTTTCTATTCTCAATTCTGTTTGTTATTGGTTTAAATATTTAATTCACCCAAAATGCACAAGATTCGCAAAATGAAAGCCAATTGGACAAAACGTTCTTTAACATTTAAACTACCAGCAGGGACGTCTCGTGGCGTTATGAAAACCCGGGATGTTTGGTATATTACTTTATCAGAGAAT
>JAYEFG010000079.1:0-9065 GCA_034658595.1 Fidelibacterota bacterium
CGACGGCCTGCCAATGAATAAATAGTCACGGATACTTGCGCATCGCCTGTTAGTTCAAATGTAAACTGTGTTTCATGGGCAAATGGATTGGGAAAATTAAACACATGGAGAAGGTCGAGTTTTTTAGATTTAATCAGTGTTAAATCAATTTGCGTTTCGGTAGGGTTGTTGGCATTGTCCCAAGCGCTGACGCCAAGCGAAAGTTGGTCTTGGTCAGTTTGAATCTTGTGTTGGATGGTGCCGGTATTTAAACTGTTAACATCATAAATAAACTGATCGATAGCTAAAGTTTTATCTTCTGTTTCAGGATGAATTAAATAGAGTTCATGCCCCTTTTCTCCTGTAAGATTAATTCCCAGTGGATCCGAAAGCCGAATGATCAACTTTTCCTCAGTGGACATATGATCCCCATTCCGCAGCATTCGCCCCGATTCTGTCTCAAATGTGATAATAGGTCCATCCGTATCATTGGATGGCGATCCCAGGGTCAGTTGAATGCCGGACACTGCGCCAATGGCTTCATCATTTGTGTTGGAGGAGATAGAAAACCTGACTTTCGCCGGTTTATCTGAATAAGTAATATCTTTCGGTACGCGGAACTGGGGAGCAAGGGTAGCCCCTTCAAAGGTGAAAGCGCCGCGGAAAAGTGTTGGACCATTTTTCAGATAAGAAATTTGTTCCTTGGATGACGCAAAATTAAAAGTTTTTGTTACAGAACTTGGGCCATCTTCAAAAACGAGGAATCCCTCACCAGAGTCAAAAGGACTTGAACCATTTAAAGTGCCCACATCCAGGGTAGCCAGTGTATCCGGTGTAACTGTTCCATCAGAAACCAATTGAGAGGGGATAGGCAGTTTCATGGCAGGATCGCCAAAAAGATGGAACAGTTCACCATCGGAACCGCCTGTTTTGACCGATTGAAGCACCATGCCTAAAGTTGCATCTGTTATGCCGCCTTGAGGAAAAAAAGCTGAAAATATTTTTTCTAAATAATGAATATTACTGGAAACGGTAATACCGCGGGTGGTGGTTATAATAGCAGATGCTGCATCCATGGGTGTTCGAATCAATTTCTCCGCAAAGGATTCAGACCCGATTTGATCAAAATGTCCCCAGTTGCATGTACCCGCAACCCAGATGGGGAGTTTCATTTCCGCCTTCATGAATTGGATATCATTTCTAGTTTCATTTATAATGAGCAATTTTTCCTGGGCCCATTGGGTGGGGTTCCCATGTCCAATGAAATTGATGATTGCCGTGCCGGAAGAAATTTGATCAAACAAGGCCTGGGTAGCATCCGGTTTAATCACTCCAAAAGCAGAGCCGTCACTCACTTCTGGATAATCCACCATATACAACTTTTTAACTTCCATAAACCCGGGGATGGATTTCGTCAGGCGTTCCGAGTTTAGTGTATGGCTTTTCCCCATGGATAATTCATAGGATTCCCTTTCGGGCCGGGCCGGATCATCAGCCACTAATGTGACGTGCTGCTTCCAAAGGCCGGAAGGTATGGCGGTTTCAAATGCGATTATCTTATCTACAAAGGCAGTGACTTCTTCCTGGGTTCGCGCAGGGAAGCGTCCTGTGGCCATCTCTGGAATGACGCCATTGAAAGAAACTAATCGATCATCCGTGGCGTGGGAATAGGTCGTACCCACTTCTATGGTGGGCACCTGCATGTTTGATTGTCCCGTGATATTCCGGTAATCATAATCCGCATCCCCCATAAATAGTACGGTGTAGGGTTTTTGCGCCCAGTGTTCCTGGGTCCATTGTAAAAAATGGCGAATTGCAACCGGGTCTTGATTGCCACCGGAAAATTCGTCATAAATTGTTTTTAGATTCACATAGAATGAATTTCCCCGATGGTTCATTAATGGAGCAGAATCTGATGAAAAAATTTGAGGGCCAACAATTAAATGATCTGCACCCAATGTGGTATTTCGTATCCTTTCCCAATCTTTGGGGCCATATGGTGCTATCAACGGTACTGTAGGCAGGTCGTCCAAATTGAATACGTAAAACCGCTGTAACGTATCCGCCGGGAGAGATACACGCATTGTGGTTGTATTATCCTGAACTTGTAATGGCCTATTGATTGGTTGGGTTGTGTTAGAAATATTCCAAACACGGAGTTTTGAACCCGAAATAGAAAAGGTCATGTCATTGGCTGAAACCGGTGAGAAGAATTCAAATGAACTGGAATAGGATAATTTTCGTGTATAGGATAATGTTAAAAAATCAAAGAACGGTTCTGAGTTGGGATTTTCGGAACTATTTGTGATTTGAAAGGATTGGGAACCGTGGGTAAGGGTACCGGCGGGAATGGAGAAACTGCCTGATTTTAATCCGAGGTTGGACCAGGTTAGGGATTTTAATTCCTGGGAATTCAGTGAAAGTTTAGCTTCATGTTTTGTATTCCCATAGCGGGTTGGAACCGATTCCTTACCGATCATGCCGAATGATCCGCTGGCGGTGGTGGAAGAAATGGGATGAACCAATTCGACTACTTGTGAAAATGATCCCCCTTGTCTAATGGCAGAATTGCCCCAGGCAAGACCAGATTTATGAGGGTTTACAAGGTCTGTCTCGTAATGAAGGTAGGATACGCCATAATCCACATTTAATGGTCCATCAGGAACAATAATTCCTGTTTCAACCCGTTTACCTCTTAAGGATGTGTTGGAAGGGATCAGGAGCCAATAGGCCGATTCAGTGAAGTAAAGGTTTTGATGCCAATTAACTTTGTCAATGGCCTGTTCAAACCCACTGGGTCCTCTTGCATAAAAATAAAGGATATCGTCATTCCCAAGATTTCCATCCGATTCTCCTTCGATAGAAATGGGTAATTCCACCAAATTATCGGGGTTAGTTGCAATAGCGGATATTTTTTGTGTAAGATCATAGGTACGATCCCGCCCGAATGCAGATCCAGTGAAAAGCATTATACTTCGAGGATCAAAATTTTGAGTTGATGAAATATGTTTAAGCAATTCCTCACCGGTTATTTTATACATACCATCTTTTCGAATAATCATTTGAATCCAATGGCCTTCTGGAATGGATTTTACTTTTTTTAGCGACTGTTTTGTAGGGGTGGTCCAGTTTTTAGCCCATTCCCAATTAATTATTTTTGGTGCCAGTAATTTTTCCTGATTGGGAGTGATCATTGCAACCTGTTTTTTGATACTACTGAATTGAATTGTAATGGTTTGATATTGGAAGAACTCCCCATTTGGGGTGATTGGACTTATTTGTAGTGTCCCTGTTTGTAATCCATTGACTTTCTGATAGTTGATCCATTTTGTTTCAGAAATCTTTATTTCTTGAAAGGGGTGGGGGAGAACTTCCCCGAATTGGGTATTGATTTTGGGTAAGTTTGAATTCGGTAGTCCGATAAGAACTTGAAGGGGTGCAAGGTCATCGGGACTTGCAGGATTACATTTTAATTGAATTACTAACTTATCAGGTGTGGAAGAAATGACGGAAATGGTGGTTTGCGCCATTAGCCATCCAAAAAGGAAAATTAGCGATATCAAAAATTTATTGGGTCGCATGAGATTAAAATTTACTTAGTCCTATATAAAAAATAAGAATCCCTTTTTAGTGAATTGAGTCCCCCAAAAAAAACTTTGCGGAAGTTTTTGCATATTTATGACTCATTTGATTCAAAAACTAATTAAGGGTAAACCACCAAACATTACCTTCCGCAAAGATGGTTTTTTACCATTGCTACCGACACGTCAATCAGGGATTATTGAAGCACATTTCCACCTAATTAATAAAGGTTTATGTGGTATAGATATTCAGTGGTCTCATGGGTGATAAATTTTGGACCTCAGGTTTGAAGTGTTAGACTTCATTTTTTAAGTTACATCATATTTTTTACAATTCCATTTTTCTATCATGTATTGAAATTGTTTCCGAGGGTAGAGCAACGTAATTTGCCACTCTTTTTCTTAACAAATTTATTGATATTTGTAGTGAATCGTACATTTTGAAAGGATTTTCCGTGTTTGACCTTAATATGATCAAAGCCGTTTATGATCGTCTCCCGGGCCGTGTCGCCGCTGCCCGTAAGGTTGTTGGCCGCCCCTTAACTCTGGCTGAAAAAGTGTTATACAGCCATCTTTACGAAGGGAATGCATCCCAAACCTATACACAAGGTGAATCCTATGTAGATTTTGATCCAGACCGCGTAGCCATGCAGGATGCCACGGCCCAAATGGCCATGCTTCAATTCATGATGGCGGGGAAAGAAAAAGTCGCCGTGCCCTCCACGACCCATTGTGATCACCTGATCCAGGCCAAAGTGGGTGCGGGATCTGATCTGGAAGTGGCCAAAGATGAAAATAGTGAAGTGTATGACTTCCTGGAATCTGTGTCCAATAAATATGGGGTTGGTTTCTGGAAGCCCGGCGCCGGGATCATCCACCAGGTGGTCTTAGAAAATTATGCCTTCCCCGGGGGAATGATGATCGGGACTGACAGCCATACGGTGAATGCCGGCGGATTGGGTATGGTGGCCATTGGTGTAGGTGGCGCTGACGCTGTGGATGTGATGGCGGGCATGCCCTGGGAATTGAAATTCCCCAAACTAATCGGCGTCAAACTCACAGGTGAATTGAGTGGCTGGACCTCGGCCAAGGATGTGATCCTGAAAGTGGCCGGCATCCTCACGGTAAAAGGTGGAACCGGTGCCATTGTAGAATATTTTGGGGAAGGTGCAGATAAAATGTCCTGCACGGGGAAAGGGACCATCTGTAACATGGGTGCCGAGATCGGCGCCACAACATCCATTTTTAGCTATGACGAACATATGGCCAATTATTTAAGAGCAACGGGCCGGGCACAAGTAGCAGAACTTGCAAACGGTGTGGCGGAACATTTGAGAGCCGACGATGAAGTCTATGCTGACCCTGAACAGTATTTTGGCCAGGTGATTGAATTTAATCTATCGGAACTGGAACCCCATTTGAATGGTCCATTTACGCCCGACCGTGCCACACCCATTTCTGAAATGGCAAAAGTCGCGGAAGAAAATGGATGGCCCACGGATGTAGAAGTGGGATTGATTGGGTCCTGTACCAATTCATCCTATGAGGATATTTCCAGGTCCGCTTCTATTGCACAACAGGCCGTTGAAAAAAAGTTGAAAGTAAAGAGTGAATTCACCATCACACCGGGCAGTGAGCAAGTACGTTTTACAGTTGAAAGAGATGGGTTTCTTGAAACATTCGGTAGGATAGGCGGTGTTGTACTGGCCAACGCCTGCGGACCGTGCATTGGACAGTGGGCCAGACATAGCGATGATCCGGACAGAAAAAATACAATTGTGACTTCTTTCAACCGCAATTTTGCCAAACGAAATGACGGTAACCCGAACACACATGCTTTTGTGGGCTCGCCTGAATTGGTCACAGCCATTGCGATTGCGGGAGACCTTACTTTTAATCCAATTACGGATACGCTCACCAATGAAAATGGCGAATCCATTAAGTTAAGAGTCCCCACCGGTTATGACCTCCCGGAAAAGGGATTTGCCCTAGAAGATCTGGGATACCAGGCATCGGTAGAAGACGGCAGTGATGTTGAAGTAATTATAGATCCAAATTCTGAGAGGCTTCAATTCCTGGAACCATTTGATTCCTGGGATGGACAGAATATAACCGGGGCAAAATTGCTGATAAAAGCAAAAGGGAAATGTACCACAGACCATATTTCTATGGCTGGTCCCTGGCTGCGGTTGAGAGGGCATTTGAATAATATTTCCAATAATATGCTCACGGGTGCGGTAAACTATTTCAATGATAAAACCAATTTGGTGAAGAACCAACTCAATGGTGAATATGGTACTGTTCCTGATGTACAGCGGGATTATAAATTTAATCAGATCCCGACCATCGTTGTTGGGGATGAGAATTATGGAGAAGGCTCATCTCGGGAGCATGCGGCAATGGAGCCGCGTTTTCTCGGGGTTAGCGCTGTACTGGTGCGTTCTTTTGCACGAATACACGAAACAAATCTGAAGAAGCAAGGCATGTTGGCACTGACATTCGCCGATAAAAGTGATTACGATAAAATTTTAGAAGATGACACTTTTGACTTTGTCAATCTGGACCAGTTTTCTGCCGGTAATTCTCTGGCTATTGCCGTGACTCATGCCGATGGATCTACAAGTAGAATTTTATGCAACCATACCTATAATGAAGCCCAGATCGAATGGTTCAAGGCTGGTTCTGCCCTGAATCTCATTCGAACCCATCAAGGTTAAACTATAATGAAAATACTCGTATCTGACTCAATTACTGAGGGCGGATTGGCCATCCTCAAAGATGCTAATTTTGATGTGGTTCAATTGCCCCATGGTACCCCGGAAGAAAAAGCTGAAGCATGCAAGGATGTCCATGGTTGGGTGATTCGCAGTGGGACGAAAGTCACCGCTGAGATGATTGATAATGCAGAAAACCTCCAGGTCATCGGACGTGCCGGTGTTGGCGTGGATAATATTGACATTCCCGCCGCAACCCATCGCGGTATTGTGGTAATGAATACACCGGATGTCAATACAATCTCCGCCGCCGAACATACAGTGGCTATGATGCTGACCCTTTCCCGGAACATTGCCATTGGCGATTCGGGAATGAAACAGGGGGAATGGAACCGTCATGCTTTAGTCGGATCCGAATTACGAAACAAGACCTTGGGAATCGTCGGCATGGGAAAAATTGGCCGTGAAGTCATGACACGCTGCCGCTCATTTGGCATGAATATTTTAGGGTTCGATCCTTTTATGAGTCAGGATATGTTCAATCTGGACGAGGTAAAAATTGTTGACCTGGATGAATTAACAGCCAATTCCGATTATATTACCGTCCACGTGCCCCTAACCGATTCCACCCGTAACTTGTTTGATTATGCGCGTTTGTCATCCATGAAATCAACAGCCCGCATTGTGAATGTGGCCAGGGGCGGCATCATCAATGAAGCAGACTTGGCCAAAGCATTAGCCGATGGTAAAATCGCCGGGGCGGCCATTGATGTATTTACTGCTGAACCTGTGGATACATCGAATCCTCTGGTGAATGCACCCAATATTGTATTAACACCCCATCTGGGTGCATCCACAAAGGAAGCGAAAGAAGGGGTGAGTATAGCAATTTGTGAACAGGTTCGTGATTATCTTATCCATGAAAAATTGAACAATGCTTTAAATATGCCCATCTCTGACATAGCTAAACTGAAAGAGATTCAGATTAATTTGGACTTGGCAGAATTGATGGGGAATCTCCAGGGACAGTTGAATCCGGGTGTAATCAGGCGCGTTCAGGTAGAATGTTCGGGAACAATGGATGAAGCCAAACCGGCAGCCTTGGCTTTTTTGAAGGGATTGCTGAACAATCGTATTCCGGATCGTGTGAATTATATTAATGCAGAAACGCTTGCGGTTGAACTGGGAATCAGCATCGAGCACAGTTACACCAATGACAGCGGTTCTTATACGAACCTGATTCGAACACGAGTAACTGGAAAATCAGATCCAACAAGAATTGCAGGAAGTATTTTTGAAGGGAATAGAATTCGTTTGGTCAATATCCTTGGATACGAAATGGATATCACTCCCTACGGCACCATGCTTTTTACCCGGAATAATGACGTTCCCGGTGTAATAGGAAAGGTAGGTACCATGTTGGGAGAGGCTGATATAAACATTGGAGGATATCTTCTCAGTCGACAAATGAATGATGGAGAAGCATTTGCTGTTGTGCGGGTGGATAATCCGGTTCCCGATGATGTATTGAATCAGCTTAGCGCTTTGCCTGAGATCATTTCGGTCCAGCAACTTCACTGCTGACCCATGATTATTCCTAAACCATCCAGAACAATTCGAATTGCCGGGGGTGGTGTGGCTGGATTAACAGCGGCGATTCAATTAAAACAGTCGGGATTCAACCCCATTGTTTATGAAAAAGAATCTCAAATCGGGGCAGGCCGCCACGGGGATTATGAAGGATTGGAGAATTGGATTTTCCCCGATGAAGCACCGACTTTTTTCCAATCAGCAGGATTTGATTTTAACCGGTTAACAACACATCCGATTTCTCGTTTCCTCGTCCATACCCAAAATTCCGGACCCCTGACGGTCCGCAGCAATCAGCCTTTCTTCTATATGGTCAAACGGGGGAGTGGAAAAGATGACCTTGACCACCAGCTATACGAACAATGCCACCAGGCCAAAGTAAAATTTGAATTGGGTCAAAAGGCACCTGAATCCTGTCAAATAAAGGCAACCGGTACACAAAAGGCAGCCGCCTATATTCGGGGGATCAATTTTCAAACGAAATTGAAAAACCAGGTTCACTTGCTTTTAGGGCATAAATTTGCGCCGAAAGGATATGCCTATTTGATTATTTTAGGTCAACAGGGTACCTTGGCTACGGCCTACAAAAAACCCAGAGATATCAATTTGAATCCGCTGCAAAACAGTCGGGATTATTTTAATGAACTGGGAATAACAATTCCCGCTGGTCCACCGTTTGGTAGCCGGGGCAGTTTTTCGCTTCCATTCGGGACCCTGAAGCCACCCCGTCAAATTGGTGAAGCAGGCGGATTCCAGGATTATTTATTCGGCTTCGGGATACGCATGTCCATGATGTCGGGCAAGGCTACCGCTTTATTCATCCTTGGGAAAAAAATAGAAGCCAAAACCATCATTCAGGAATTAAATCGAAAAAGGCGTTTATCATTTTTGAATCGAGTCATGTACGAACGATTGAATGATGATCAAATGGCCCGCCTCGCAAAAAAACTATCTGAATCACCCGAGCCACTTTCTATATTGTCCAGCGCATATGCCTGGAACTTTAAAAATATTCTGCGTTGGATAAGCATGAAACAGCAGTATGAAGCACGTCCTACTTAGGAGCATACAGGTTGCAGCTATGGTCATTTTACTCTCGGGCCTCGTGTGGGGTATCCGCAATAATAATGTTTGGCTGGAACTGAATGCATTGATCATCGGTTCCGGGATATTTTATATCGCAAATATGTTGTTGAAAAAA
>JAYEFG010000080.1:0-2480 GCA_034658595.1 Fidelibacterota bacterium
GATTGGGAAGGAATCTGCCTTACTAATGTGCATGACCATGCACATTAATGTTTTGCAGTTCCTTGATTTTCAAATGGAAACCCAAAAAATAGAACAGACACTTGCCAGATTGCTTATCCAATCATCCTTAATACAGTAAAACAAAAAGAGACCCCTCATAAGAAACAAATTAGTACATAATTGGACAACCATCGTCAAGGCATCAATTCTATTAATACCTTTAATGTTACAGGGTCAAAGTGGAGGAAGTATTAGTGGCTCGGTAGTCGATCATAATTCCAATGATCCTTTAATGGGGGCAAATGTTCAAATACTTGATTCTTTATTTGGTTACGAGGCTGACTGAGATGGCTCTTATACAATGAAAAACCTTAGCCATGGAGAATACGCAGTAAAAGACACTGAATTATAGTATGGGTCTTATTCTTAAGGGTGAAAAATATTCTAATTTGGATATTTAAATTACTAACGCTCAAGCAGGACGTCACGTCCTGCATGAGTATTGGAAGGTTTAGAAGTTGTAGAAAAGTCCCAGTCTGAGATGCGAAAAATCTTCCATTTGTGTGAAGGTATTTTCAGGATCCTCTTTATCACCATTGAATTGAATTAGGGCTGCTTCAACCTTCCAGTTTAGCCAGGGTGAATACCCCACTGATGCACTAAACATAGATCCCTTCTTATCAAGGTTTACCATTGTATTTCCTTTCAATTCCAGACGGTCATCCATCATTATACCATTCGCTGAAAACAAAACTGCTTTATCCGAAATCATAGCAAAAGGGGTCCCCATACCGGGTCTGAATTCAGGGTTGGGGATTTGGACCAATTCTTGCGATGAACTATGAAACCAGTCATATTTTTCTGAAGATATATTACTGATAATAACTTGACCAGAAAAATTGATATCAGAGGCTGTGGTATACTCTACCTGTAGAACTGACTGAACATAGGCTGCTTCCTGGTGGATTTCATATAAATCCAATGGAATTTTAAACAGGTTGATTTTCAAGAGTGGTGACTGTGTATTGAAAATAGCTGTTTCACCGCGAAGGGTAAAATCACCGACAAAAGTAACAAAATCCATCCCCCAAACTGTGGTTGTGCGATATCCTAAATTAAATTGGGTAATCACCGGCGGTGCCCCATCCTGGAAAGTGACATTTGCTGTTAAAAGGCTAGGCATACGGTCATTACCTTTAAAGATAGAGAAACTATAATCACCCAAAGGAGTCGAACTCTGTATACGAATTCCAACCTCAAGTTGGCCGTCGACTTCGTACTCAACGACTGGTTTTTGGGACATAATTAAAGGAAAATCTTTTTCTCCAAAAGGCATTCGATTCGATCCATGTTTTGGGTTGATTATTCCTTCCATTTGTATATTGTTAAAGTATATTTTAGTTGAAAATGACATCATGCCGATTTTCTTATCTGTGCCTGGATGGAACATATAATAATAGTCATAAGGATTTAAATTATCAGTTGGATTATTTCCATCAGCCGCACCCCAGGCATGGATCTGTTTCCCCAGTTTGACTTCGCCCCACTCGGGATAGTAAGCAAAGTAAGCTTCCCGCAGATCATATGTAGATTCTGATTTATCATAACGATATTCAACACTGGACACTGTTTTGATATCTATCGATCCCCTAGTAAATCCTAAATCCAATGAAAGCAGACGAAAAGGTAAATTAATCTGGGATTGATCTGAAGTGCGTGTCATTATCGATGGGTTGATTTCGCCGGTGTAGTTCAGTTGAGCTTTTAAAGTTGGCAAAAATTTGAGTAGCAGTGAAAGCAGCAGGAACAGATTTATTTTTGTTTTCATAGTTGATTTGTGTAGAGACGTGGCATACCGCGTCTTTACATCCTTGGAATTCGTTTTAAATTCTTTTCCTGGAATAAACTGAGTTTAATTCCCATGTCCACCTGGACATTTTCAAAAGTCACTTCCGTGGTACGGTTCTTTTGCACATTTTCCACATAAACTCGATTCATGAGAAAATACCCTTTCATTTCACTATGGGAAAATACCTTTTTTTTCTCCAATAAACCGCCCTTGTCATAAGATTCTTCTTTCACGGGCATGAGCGAGAATTTATCAATCCATGAAATGTGTTTTGAATAGGACGATTTCGCTTCCTTTTTGGATGTAATCTCCAATACAAAACAATCTGCACCATTGATATTTTCATCTTCTAACCTTGTATAATCATTTTTTTCCAGATCACGGTTGGAAAGATCTTCATAGCTCAGATCAGAACCCATAAAGGAATCTCCTTTTTTCTTGGAGGAAATTCGCCGAATCTTCTTAAATGCAGGAAGCCACATGCGCATTTCATCATCTTTATCTTCATGTTCGATTTTGAGGAAAGCTACACCTCTATCATCTTTCGGTTCCAGAAACCAGATGATCTGTTTTTTATTACCGTCAATGGATTTCGACACCATGATATTGGTTCGCGTCCTACCTTTAGCAT
>JAYEFG010000081.1:0-2470 GCA_034658595.1 Fidelibacterota bacterium
CATGTTTTTTTGTTATATGCCGGCCGCGAATATCGTTGAGGCCGCTATCGTTTGTTTCTGCCACCACCGGATTCACAGAACGTATATCCGGGTTTTCGGAAATCATATAATCCACAATTCCATTGGCCACCAGAAAAGTGTTCAGCGTATTTGTGAGCGCAATGGGCGTCTCAATAGTTCCCAATTCTTCAACTTGGGTAAATCCCAACGCTTTGCCGTATCCATTGGTCACATGCACGGCACCCATAACTTTATCTTTAAAGACATCGCCGCCATGGGGTTTAATTATAGTAACGCCGGTCCGAACACTGTCACCTTGGATAACAGTTTCATGTCCGACAGTAACACCCTCAACATCGGTAATGGCATTCCATTCCCCGGTTTGAAACAAGCCGATTTCAAGACCCATATCCCGAGGGCGGGTTTTTTGCCCAAATGAGATTGAACTGATGATAAGCAGAAAAATAGCAGTGAGATTTGATTTTTTCATATCCAAAGCTACAAAAGCATAAAAGGATTTACTCATATCTTTAAGGTGGCGCAAATTGACCCTTTAGAAATAAAGAAATATTCAATGACTGACAGTCTTGCCATAGAAAATTACGAAATTGTAAATGATCTTTTGCTGGTATCATTTTCCGATAAAAGTGATGCCATGATTCCACTCAAAACCTTAAGGGAACAATGCCCTTGCGCCGGTTGCCAAGGAGAAAAAGATGCATTGGGCAATATATATAAAGGTCCCGCCCCTGTGTTAAATGACAGCAGTTTTCAAATCAACGGGATTCAGCCCGTTGGGTATTATGGCCTTCAGCTATATTGGAAAGACGGCCATAATACAGGTATTTTTACCGGCGATCTGCTTAAAAAATTATCGGAATAATTTTAGATGTATGATGTTGTTATAATTGGTGCGGGAGTTATTGGTCTGGCGATTGCACGGGCCATAGGAGAGATTTTACATAAATCCGTATTAATTATTGAAAAGGAAGAGTCTTTTGGCCGGGGCATATCCAGCCGGAATAGTGAGGTTATCCATTCCGGGATTTATTACCAGCCCGATTCTCTCAAGGCCGAATATTGTACCAGGGGAAGGGATTTGACATATTATTATTGTGAAAAACACAATATTTGGATCAATCGCTGTGGAAAGATAGTCGTCGGGAAAAATCATCAGTTGGAAGAATTGGAAGCACTCTATGCAAGTGCACAGAAAAACGGTGTGCCGGAAGTTCGAATTATTGATCAAAAAGAGATTAATAAACTTGAGTCCAAGATTAAAGGAGACATTGCATTATATGTGGATTGTACGGGGATTGTATCAGCCCATGATTTGATGGCATCCTTTTATAAAATCTCCCAAGATAATGATCATGATTACCTTTTTAAATCCAAGGTTGTTAATGCCTCTCAAGGGGAAAATGGCTATGAGTTGGTGATTGAAAATCCTCAAGGAGAAATTGAAACAGTATCGTCCCAATGGGTGATAAATGCCGCAGGTCTTGAAGGCGACATGGTTGCTGAAATGTTGGGAGATGGATTTCCCAGGCTCCGGTATTCAAAAGGATGCTATTATAAACTTTCTTCAAAATGGCGTGGCGCATTCAATCATTTGGTTTATCCGCTACCGGATAAGGCCCGCGGCTCATTGGGGATCCACCTTAGTTTTGACGAAACACGAATGCCAAAATTGGGTCCCAGCGCCCATTGGATGAAGGATCGCGAAGAAAATTATGATGTTGAAGAATCATTGCTGGACCAGTTTTATGAAGAGGGCAATCGATATATCCGTGGACTTAAAAAAGAAGATCTCTCACCGGACTATGCTGGGATTCGCCCAAAAATATGGATGAATAAAAATCCCATGCCTGATTTTTATATTTCACATGAGGCCGACAAAGGCTATCCAGGTTGGGTTAATTTAATCGGAATTGAATCCCCGGGATTGACCTCAGCCATTGCCATCGGGGAAGATGTAGCTCAATGGGTAAATGAGGGTTAATTAAATTCCAGCTGCCGCCAGGCCTCGTAGGTTATGATGGATACGGCATTTGCCAGGTTCAAACTTCTTCCTTCTGATTTCATTGGTATAAAAATTGAAGGAAATCTTTCTCTGATTTTTTGGGGAAGACCACGGCTTTCGGGCCCGAATAAAAAAGCATCACCTTCTTTATATTTTAATTCTGTGTAGTTTGTTTCGCCTTTGGTTGAGACACCATAAACGTATTTATAGTTTATATTTTTGAGACATTCATTGAGACTTTCCCATACTTTAAAATCCGTTTTTTGCATATAATCCATTCCAGCGCGTTTCAGGCTTTTTTCATCGGTTGAAAACCCAAGCGGTTTAATTAAATGAAGTTCGAATCCTGTGTTGACCGACAGCCGAATGATATTCCCCGTATTAGGAGGGATTTCCGGTTCGAAGAGGATAATGTGAAACATATAAAATTAGTCTTTCATTGTTTTA
>JAYEFG010000082.1:0-8930 GCA_034658595.1 Fidelibacterota bacterium
AGCTATACAGTCCGCGGAAAATCCACGATAGAAAAACCATTTGTCCGTCCAACAGCCCAGACAGATTATGTGACAATTGATAAAGAATTCAAGCAAACGTTGAAGAAATATAATGTCCGCGGTGATGAACCTCAAGATGATGTTTTCACCATTCTGATTGGTGAACCATTGCATCAGCGCCAATTGTACGAAGTTCTGATCCTTAAAAAAGTTCTCGAGCTGAACCCGGATTTGTCACTCAACCTGGAATATTTCCAACCCGGAATTGAAATCCTGTTTCCATCACCGGATGTTTTGGAAAAGAATTATCATATTGTTGACCGGAATGCGGCCAAGTATTTTTATGAGATTAACGATTATTACGGCGCCTTCGAGGAGGTGTTCAACCGAAATACATCTGAACTGTCCCATTTGATCAAGAATTGAAGGTCGATGTGCTGCAGGTCACAGGTTGAATTTTCTGTGAAGCAGGTCACATCCATGGGGAAATAATGGGTGTTAGTTTTGCGTTGCAATGAACAAAAAAAATCTTTATAATCTTTCTACCTCGGGGGAAGACATTTCAAAACAACCAAACATGGAGGTAAGGCCAACATGAAGATAATAACACGTACATGCTTAGCTGCCCTATTTCTCTTTTCTTTTAACCTGCTGGCACAGGATGAGGATCCATGCGGTGATGCTGATTATCCTGTTGATCCGCCCGGCGAAGATGGGGGCTGCATTGACTATGCTGATTGTAACGATAATGGTGCCTATGATTTAGGCGAACCGTGCTTTGATGGAGATCCCGGCGAAGGTGGATATACTGAAGATGATGAAGGTGACGATGGTGAGGAAGAAGATTACGGTGATTATGGTGGGGACGATGACATGGATGACATGGATGATGGAGATGACGAAGGCAATGGGGACGAAGATGATTTAGGATATGGAGATCACACCGTTGAGAACTGCATTTCTTTATCAGAAGGCCGGGAAACCTATTGGATTGGTGAAGATGAATTCGCCGTCTGGGATGATCCCAATGTGGACTGCGGATATCTCTTAGATGAGATTGGTTTTATGCCGCCTCCGGGACCACCTTCGTTTGATGAAATTGACGCAGACGGAAACGGTGAGGTAAATATAGATGAAGCTAGAGCATTTTTTCAGGACCACGATCCAGAGTTTGACGATGCTGACTTTGAAAAGAAATTCAATGATGTAGACGCCAATGACGACGGCGTTGTTGATCAAGCTGAGCATGATGCTGCCGTAGCAGATATGGAAGACATGCATCATGAGGATGGTGAAGATGGTGACCATGGAGATGAAGGTGTCGGAGAACCCCAAGATAGCTACTATTGTGCCATTTGCGATATGGATTTTGGTACTGCAGAAGAAATGGATCAACATGCAGCAGATATGGGACATGTCGATACAGATTATGATCACGAAGAAGCCGAAGCAGAAGCAGCCGAAGATGGTGATTATGAAGGTGAAGAAGGTGGCGACGATGATGAAGATGATGATGACGATTAATCGTCAAACAACTCAATAGACAAATAATGAAAAGCCCCGATAGCGGGGCTTTTCTGTTTATTGGATATTTTTTTAAGGGATTATTCTAAGTTTGGATTTTCCCATAAATTAAAGATGACGCCAAACGGTGTGAATGGATACGCAGCGGCTGAGTTGAAATTTCATGAAGGAAGGGAGTCAAGGGCGTCTTCCATCAGGTCTTCCGCTGTAAGGTCTGGAGCCGCCTTTCCGGCGGCATACTGGAGCAGTCCCAGTTCATCGTAACGCGGCCGGACTCGATCGGTGAGCAGGCCAATCCGCTTCAGGTTGGGAACAATTCTGCGGAACATGGTGTGGCGGAAAATATCCATAAATTTCGAGTTAAGAACGAGGCGGTCCCAATCCCTGCGTTTCATCTGATGGGCATAGTATTCATCGTAAAATTCGTGAGCAAGGAATCGGTTCCTGAGCAGCAGGGACATTTCAAAAGCCCAGTCTTCGCGCTCGATCCGTTCTTTTTCTGACAGGTGGCTGGTGTAGTATTCCTGCAGGGCTAAAACACCATAATGCACATGCCGGGCCTCATCGGTGATAATGTATTTGAGCATTTCTTTCATGAGCGGTTCTTTGGTCAGCTTCCGCAGGGTTCCAAAGGCGCCCAAAGCAAGACCTTCCACCATGATCTGCATGCCCAGGAACTTGATGTCCCAGCGGCTGTCGGACATCAGCGCATCAATAATGACGTAGAGATTGTCATTGATTTCATACAGCTTTTCCAGTTTATCTGCCAGGTAGGTGTGGAAAACTTCCACATGCCGCCCCTCGTCCATCACTTGTGTGCTACCGTATAGTTTTCCATCTGTCCAGGGGACGGCCTGGGTGACCTGCGCGGCTGCGAAGAGGGCTCCCTGTTCGCCATGCAAAAACTGGCTCATGATCCATGATGCCAGGGCATGGGTCTGTTCGTCTTTTTCTTTTTGTGTCAGGTTTTTCCAGCTGGGCAGGTCCGCCATGGGCAGCATATCTTCCGGCAGAATTGTGTGCTCATGATCATAGGGGTCTACATTCAGGCTCCAGTCCAGGTCAGTGGCTGAGTTCCACTGCGACTGCTTGGCTATTTCATACAGTTTCCTGAGTTCGGGATGATCCAGATCGTAGGTCCAATTGAACTGAGGTGCATTGGCCGGCTTCATTGTGGTCGCAGGATCGCGTTTCCCTGTCTGGCGGATGAAACCGCGGTAGGCGGGGCCGAGCAGGGATTTCAGTACTTTCCAGTTTCCGCCCTTCAGTGCTTCGCGGAATACCGGCCCGCTGTTAATCAGGTTGGTCCAGAGTGGTGATTGTGCCATTGGGAAGCGGAATCTAATGCGCGCCTATCTGGTAACCAAGATTTCGGATCTTTCTAGAGCACACCCACCAAAAGGCAGGTAAGGTAATTTCCTTCAGGGAAAGCCGGGTGAATGGGATGGTCTGGTCCGGCCCCGGAAGTTTTGAGAATGGATACACGTTTGTCGGCATCCCGGGCGGCATCCCGGATAACTTCCACAAATCGTTCCATTGTGAGCGCGGCGGAACAGGAAGCGGTGAACAACAGTCCATTTTTAGGCAGGACCCGGATGGCATCCCGGTTCAGGTGCCGGTAATGGATGATGGCATTGTCCAGTTCTGCCTTGCTGGGTGCCAGTTTGGGAGGATCAAGAATAATGAGGTCGTAATTTGCTGCCGATCCCAATGCGGAGAGAGCTTCCATGCGGTGGAAGTCCACCTCGCCAATGTTGTTCATGCGGGCATTTTCCTGGGCCAGCTCGACCGCCTGTTCGGAAGAATCTACTCCCACAACCTGCTGGGCTCCTCCTATTGCAGCATTGAGAGAAAATCCGCCGGTGTAGCAGAAGACATCCAATACTCTGCGACCGCGTGCCAGTCGGCGAATCATGGAACGGTTTTCGCGGTGGTCACAGAAATAACCCGTCTTTTGGCCGGTTCCCAGGGCAATTTTGTAAGTCAGGCCCAGTTCCTGGATCAGGACACCTTCTAAGTGGCCGTTTTGCTCATTTTTTGTTTGTGTCCAGCCGTCTTGGATTAATTCACCTGGCATGGGATGCCATAGGATGGTTTCTGAACCAAGGTTTTTTTGCAGGGCTTCTTCAATTACAGCCCTGTGTTTTTCGGTCCAGTGGGCCGATGAAAACACAATTGTCAGGTCTCCGTATATGTCCACAATCAGCCCGGAGATTCTATCTCCCTCGCTGTTGAGCAAACGGTAGGCATTTGTATCCTGGGAAGGCAGCCCCAAACTGTGACGGAGAGCGGCTGCTTCTTGGATGCGAACATCCAAAAGATGATCCAGGTCAAACCCGTCCAAATCCTCGGTTTCGAGCGCCAGAAGACGAATGGCTACGTTGCTGTCCGGATTATAGGGCCCCCAGCCGATGGACTTCCCATGATTGTCTGAGACGACTACTATGTCTCCGCCCTGAGGGTTGCCCTCGATCCTGTTAATCAGATTGGAAGCAATCAGGGGATGTCCCGAACGGGGATGGTCGGATGCACCTTTCTTCAATTGGATGAGGCAAATCTCGGAGATGGATTTGAACATTGGGTGAAAGTAGGAGCGGCAGACAGGAAAATCCAATTGGATTCCCCGATTCCGTTGAACATTTGATTGTTTGGGTTCAAATTCGATGCAGCTATGATGTCAAAAAGAATTAAGGAGGCAGCCATGAAGAGAAATTCAGCCTGGTTATTACTCATTGTCCTGATCGCCGTTTCATTCGGGCAGGACAATTCACATCGTCCTATTTCAACCTATTCCATTGTGGCCCTGGATCCACACACGAAGGAATTGGGTGTGGCTGTTCAAAGCCACTGGTTTTCGGTGGGATCGGTTGTTCCTTGGGCGAAGTCCGGTGTGGGAGCAGTGGCCACGCAGTCACTGGCAAAAATTGAATATGGCCCGGAAGGGCTTGCATTGATGGAGGCAGGAAAGGCAGCCCAGGAAGCATTGGATATTCTCTTGGAACAGGATGAAGGCGCCAAGTATCGCCAAGTCGGTATGGTGGATTTCCAAGGCAATGTTGCTTCGTATACTGGCTCCAACTGCATGGATTTTGCCGGTTTTCAAAAGGGTAAGAACTATACAGTCCAGGCCAATATCATGGCCAGCCCAACCGTATGGCCAGCGATGGCGGAAGCCTACGAACGAGCAGAAGGTGATTTAGCGGAGCGGATGATGCAGGCTTTGGAGGCGGCCGAGCGAGAAGGCGGTGACCTCCGGGGCCGGCAGTCGGCGGCCATGCTAATTGTGACCGGTGAGCCGACAGGAATGGACTGGAAAGATATTGTGCTGGAACTGCGGGTAGAGGATCATCCTGAGCCGCTCAAACAATTGCGCCGCCTGATTCAGATCCACCGGGCTTATGAACACGCGAACCAGGGAGATCATTACATGGAAACAGGCAATATGGAGGCCGCTCTCAAAGAGTACAACGCGGCAGCAGAGGCTTACCCGGAAAATCCTGAATTACCATACTGGACAGCGGTAACATTGGCCAGCTCAGGTGAAGTGGAAAAAGCGCTTCTATTGTTTAAGGAAGTGTTTGCGCGGAATCCTGACCTTAAGACCATGACACCGGCGGTAGCCAAGTCTGGATTTTTACCGCTGGATGACAAAACACTGGAATTGATCATGAGTCAATAATTTACCGCAATGGTATTTATTTGTACCGATTGCGGCAAGGAATTTCAGCCATCTGATAAGCCCACGGGAATCTGCTCCTGCGGGCAGCCGCTGGCAGTTCAATATTTATGGGAGGGCTTGGAACGAAGAATGGATTTTAATTCAAGCGATGAATCTCTGTGGCGATATAGTTCCGTTTTGCCAGGTGTGCCGGAAACGGAGAAGATATCCTTGGGCGAGGGGTTTACTCCACTGTTGCCCATTCAGAATGAATTGGGCATTGACCTATATATAAAGGACGAAACCAAAAACCCTACCGGTTCTTTCAAGGACCGCGGTATGGCCCTAGCTGTTTCCATGGCGAAAAAACAGGGCGTTGAATCCATTTGCCTGCCATCCGCCGGTAATGCCGGAATCGCGGCTGCTGCATACTGTCAAAAAGCAGGAATTGAATGTCATGTATTTTTACCGGAAACAATCCCGCCTGAATTTGTGGTGTTGACCAAAAGCTATGATGCAAAGATTTATCTTAAAGGAGAATCCATTGCGGAAACCGGGAAATACATGGCAAAAGTCAGGCAGAAACATTGGTTTGACATTTCCACGCTTAAGGAACCATTCCGGGTAGAAGGAAAGAAAACGATGGGATACGAAATAGCCGAACAGCTGGGATGGACTTTCCCCGATGTTGTGATCTACCCCACCGGCGGAGGCACGGGACTGATCGGTATGTGGAAAGCTTTCAATGAGATCGTGGGATTGGGCTGGGCCAATGGAAGCCTGCCGCGGATGGTGGCGGCGCAATCCAGCACCTGTGCGCCTGTGGTGAAAGCATTTCAGAATGGTAAGAATGACATTGAATTCTGGAATCAAAGCTCAACCGAGGCACTGGGATTGAATGTGCCCGGCCCGATTGGGGGGAGGTGGATGCTGAGAATACTTAAAGAAAGCGGAGGCACGGCTATTTCCGTTGATGAGGCTAACGTAAAATCAGCAACATTGACCATCCATAAAAAAACTACAATTAACGCCTCTCTTGAAGTGGGAGTCACATGGCTCGGGTTAAAAAAATTGATAGACTCTAATTGGATTAATCCAGGCCAGACTGTTGTCCTGCCGATTACCGGTGTGGAACGCTGAAGGAGTATAAATTGCCAGAGGATCGGTATTGATGTAATTTATTTCATGTCCTTTATCAAAGCTCAGCTTAAGTATTTCATTCTCCTAACCGCGGTAATGTTTTTATCCTGTGAACCGCTGGTAACCACATTTGATGATTCAGAAGAAGCAGTACTGTACACTGCAAATAATGTGGCTGATCCATCAGCGGCAAATGTAACCGAAGCAATGATCATGACTTGGAATATCCGCTTCGGTGCGGCACGCCTGCCCTTTTTCGGTGACGCCTGCGGGGACCGGGTTATTTTTACATCAGCGGAAGTAGAAGCAAATCTGGAGGGCGTAGCTGATAAGATTAATGCAGTGGATCCGGATATTATTTTATTGCAGGAGGTTGACCGGCAATCCAAGCGCAGCGCCTATATTGACCAGGTACAGTGGATTCTGGATAACACCAATTTGAATTACGGCGCCTATGCTTCGGTGTGGAAAGCTCAGGTGATTCCAAGCGACGGTATTGGGCGGATGGATTTCGGAAATGTGATTTTATCCAAATGGGAATTGTCAGAGGCAGAACGGATCAAGCTTCCATTGCGCGGTGACCAGGATGCCCTGACCCAGTATTTTTATCTGCGGCGAAATATACTGAAGGCAAAAGTGGCCGTCCCCAACCAGAGCGCATTCTATGCTGTAAATATTCATGCTACTGCTTTTGCAACGGATGACACGAAACAAAAACATGTGGATACTTATGTAAGCACGCTGAAGGATTTACATGATGCCGGTACCAGCTTTGTGACCGGCGGCGATCTGAATGCCCTGCCGCCCGGCGCGGATTCACTCGATTTTTGTATGGTTGATATTTGTTCCGGGGAAGCATACCACACAGATTCAGACGGCGCCCCGCACAAGGATGGAAGTTATTTCAGCAATTTTACAAATGAGCCAACAATCCTTCAGCCCTTGTATGATGCATACACTCCGGCGGTATCGTTGACAGACTATACTGCTAATGAATCAAGGAATTTCACACATGCGCCCAGTACCGGCGATGTGTATTACGACCGCAAGCTGGACTACCTGTTTACAAACATTTCCTGGGTTGCGAATTCAGACTCTACTCATCTGGACGCGAAGGATCTATCAGATCATATGCCTGTCTCGGCCACGCTGGGTTTATCCGATTGATCATGAGGCATTTGAGAAAAATCTCAATTTTGACTTTGCTGACAATCAGCTACGGTCTGGATTCTCCGCAACTGCTCGAAAAGGGCCAGTGGGAGGTTGGTCTGTTCAGTCCTTTCAAATATGGGTTAGGCGGCGGCCGAGAGGTTAATATTTTGAAATTGACCACTTTTAAAATGCCCAACCTGTCTGTCAGACAGCGCTTGAATTATTTAGGAGATTGGGCCACCGCCAGCCGGCACAGTATTTATTATCCGACTCCATTATTAAAGTGGCTGCAGAGCCCGCTGGGGATGGAATTGGGCGGCCCGGATATGTTTGCGCTCATCTCCCCTGAATTTGACATACCGCAGATGATCTCGATCTGGAACGGTGTGGAAGCAACTCGACAGATAAACGAAACCGTATTT
This sequence comes from Fidelibacterota bacterium, assembly GCA_034658595.1. Classification (GTDB taxonomy): domain Bacteria; phylum Fidelibacterota; class Marinisomatia; order Marinisomatales; family TCS55; genus TCS55. The sequence continues at coordinate 7,897 of JAYEFG010000082.1, forward strand.
TTTACCGCCAGCCTGAACCTTGGCATTGCATTTGGCTCAAAAGATTTGGCCAAAGAATCCACCATTGACCTGCCGCTCATTTTTACACGTCTGGCGGTTTATTATTCGGATTATGTCCTGAAAATGGGAACTGCCCTTTATTCAAAATTGACTAAAAAATGGGCCTACCGGGTGAGCGGTGATATTTTCCTGATGCCGGGCGCACCGGGTGAACTGGCCTTTGAGCACACCGGACAATTAGAATGGAAGAGGCACTCCGGATTCAGTGTACTGGCAGGGTATAAACTGATTTATGGCGAGTATCCATTTGGCGGCCAAGCCCATCTTTTGCCTGCAGTTGATCTTATTTGGCACAAGGGCTAATCGATGCCACAAATTTCTGCTGGAAAACGGGCAAACTATTTTGCTGTTTTGGTTTCTTCAGTGTTTTTAATTCACAGTTCCCTGAGTGCTCAGCCCTTTTCCACTAAGGGGCAGTTTTGGGTCAGCGGATTTATAGGAAATGATGCCCCAACCGGTCAATCTTCCTTAGAAACATCTTTGGGTTACCTTCCGACATTTTCTTTATCTCGCGATGTATCTGATTTTCAACTTATCGATTTTGAATGGGCATACAGATTAGTCCGAACATATTCCGGGGATTCACTTTTTTCAAATCATGAAAATAATCACCGCCTTTGGGTTCGTTATTCTTCAGAAAAATTGGAAGCGCGTCTTGGCTTGCAAAAAATCATTTTTGGACCCGGGCAGGTGTTGAGTTCATTATCTTGGTTCGATACGTTTGACCTCACCGATCCGACAGGACAAACAGACGGCGTGGAAGCTTTCAGGCTTCGATGGTTTCCATCCAATTCACTTTCAATATGGTCATGGACCATTTTGGATGAATACAATTTCCTTTCCTTTGGCGGACGCGCAGAAATTTCTTCCAATATAGGCGAATGGGGGGTTTCTGTTCATCACGATCCGTCGGATTCGCTACAAACGATTGGGCAAACCAGCACTTTAATTGATCAGGCTCACAACCGGTTTGC
>JAYEFG010000083.1:0-8900 GCA_034658595.1 Fidelibacterota bacterium
TTCCGGGAAGGCGGCTGTTTTCACAGCAATGGAGAAACCGATGAAAATAATGGAATAGAATATGGGCCTATGAAGGAGATCAACGATTTTATCATCCAAGCCGGTGGTTGTCTGGGCCGTTAAGCGTTTAAATATTCGGGTAAAGATAATATCAATAATCTTGGCCAAGATGATGGACACGACAATGATCATTGTACTTCGGACCATTGGCTGAGCAATCAGCGCGGCGAAATTATCATTTATCCATTCCATAAGAAGGATAAATATAGCCAAAGTTTGATTAAGTATCTATGGTCAGAGGATGATTGACTTTTGATAAACCATTATCCGAGTGATAGAGGCTTTACTTTGCAAAGGCCTTTATTAATATAAAGCAAAAGCCAGGCTCTCTAATCCTTTGACAGATTACATCGCCTGGCTTTTCTCCTAACTGACTGGTTACTCATTCGAGTCGGCAGCTTACCCACGTTCTCACGTTGGCTCAGCTAGTCCGTGGAAGTCCTAGAATTTGATATTATCTTTTTCTATTCTTAAACCACAGTAAGTATTAAAGAAATATTTCACCTATGTCAAGTTTAAAATTAAATAATTTGGAATTTATTGATCTTTTTCTTTATCAGCCTTTTCCACCCGGTCTTTCTGTCCCGCCAGGATAATGATTAGAAAGACAAGTATAACGATTATAAGTGTAAAGAATTGATTCATGCTTGGTCCTATTGCAAAATTGCAGGAATTCTTAAGTCAGTGACATGGCCGCCATCACTACAAGGGCGGCGGGCCAAGCTATGGTAGCCATACGAATAAAATCTTTTGCTTCCAACTGCCCGGCTGTATATAAGATTGAACTGTGAGGCTAAATAAAGTATGGGAACAAGCAAAATTTTTCAGTGCATAATGTAATAGGAACATTTCCCACTAATTTTTTATTTTATCAGATATGTTTGGCGGTACATATACCATTATTGAAATTGTTCAATTTTTCATCGGTCTCTTCCTGGGAATTGGTTTTGTTCAATCAGGGCTGGATAAAATGGTGGACCGCAAAGGCAATCTAGCTTTTTTAACCGATCATTTTTCGGAAATGTTTTTGAGCCCTTTCGTTATCCCCATGCTTTTTGTTATAACCGTTCTTGAAACCCTGGGGGGATTCCTTTGTTTGGGCGGTGTGGCAATGGGCCTGATTTATAATGAATTCTCCTTACTATTATGGGGCCTTGTTCTGATTGCCATAAACCTCACAGCCTTGTTTTTTGGCCAGCGCTTTGCCAAGGATTATGAAGGCGCTGGCGTCTTGGTAAATTATTTTATCCTTACCATAATTGGTATTTTGACCTTTCATATTTAGGTCATTTCAAGCAATAAATTTTTCCAACAATAATAAAGGAGTTACAATGCAGCCTTTTTTAATTTCAATCTTAGCGTTGATTGTGGGAAATGCCCATGTGTCCAATTCATTGGTGGTTAACCATTATACAACAAAAAAATCAATTGCTGCAAAGTATGAAGAGGACAGCCGAAGGATTATTGAGGCGGCCCTGAATGATTCAGCGGGCTTTGAACGATTGGGGGAATTGTGCGATACTTTCGGGCCCCGTTTCAGCGGTACTGATAATCTTGAAAAAGCTATTGATTGGATTCTTGGCGAAATGAAAAGTGACGGTTTAGATAATGTGCATGGTGAAAAAGTGATGGTACCCAAATGGGTGCGCGGGGAAGAATCGGCCCATATGATAGCGCCATGGAAAAAAGAATTGGCCATGTTGGGGCTTGGAGGCAGTATTGCCACTCCGCCCGGAGGTATTAAAGCTGAGGTTATCGTTGTAGGCAGTTTTGAGGAACTCGAAAATCGGTCTTCTGAAACCCGGGGAAAAATTGTCCTTTTTAATGTACCTTTTACTAATTATGGCAGGACGGTTCAGTACCGGTCAAAGGGCGCTGTTGCCGCCGCAAAGGCAGGGGCGGTTGCCAGTATTATCCGTTCTGTAGGTCCCTATTCAATGAATACGCCCCACACCGGCGGTATGCGCTATGAAGAGGGTATAAAGAAAATTCCCCATGCCGCCATTACCGTTGAAGATGCGGCCATGATTGCCCGCATGGTTGACAGGGGACAGAAAGTAAAAATTAAATTGAAAATGGAGGCCCGTTTTGAAAGTGATTCCCCATCCAGGAATGTTGTTGCAGAAATCAAGGGTAGTGTATACCCGGATCAGGTAATCGTTGTGGGCGGCCATATTGATTCTTGGGACGTGGGGCAGGGCGCAATGGATGACGGCGGCGGCTGTGTGGCCGCCTGGCAGGCTGTGAAACTCATGAAAGATCTTGGACTCCGGCCTAAACGCACCGTCCGGGTCGTAATGTGGACCAATGAAGAAAATGGCCTACGCGGTGGTAATGCCTACCGGGATGCCTATTTGGATGAACTGAAAAATCATATCTTGGCCATTGAATCGGATGGGGGGGTATTTAAACCCAAAGGATTTGGATTTAGCGGTTCAGATAAAGCATTTGAAATGGTAACCGAAATCGGAAAATTGTTGGCACCCATCGAAGCGGGAAAAATTACAAAGGGCGGCGGCGGCGCTGATATTGGTCCCATCATGCGGGAAGGCGTCCCCGGAATGGGTCTAAGGGTGGAGGGATCAAAATATTTCTGGTATCACCATACCAATGCCGATACTTGGGATAAATTGGATAGAGACGAATTCAACAGGTGTGTCGCCACACTGACTGTGATGGCTTATGTCGTAGCCGATATGGACGAAAAACTGCCCCGCAAAGCAGACCAGTAATTCAATTGTCTGGGTGGATACTTTCTCTCTAATTTGAATTATCATTTACGGCAATCGTGATTAATAAATTCAATAAATACCTGCTTTTCCTTTCTTTTGGACTGCTTTCTGCCCAAGCCACAAGAGCAACCATTCAATCGGGACCTATTGACTATTTGGATCAATTACCCGAAATTCCTCTCTGTGCTGTTCCTACCCTTACTGATGCGTTTATAGAAGACCATCTTGAAAAAATGAAAATGAAATATCCTGATATATACCGCCGGATGCAGGCCCCGTCCGTGCGACATAAATCTGCTCAGGTTGGTGATATTGAAAAATTCTGGGTTATTGTGGATGATGACTTGGGTGGAACTAAAAGTGACGAAATTGTAGCAAAACTCATGGCCAAAGGGATTTCAACTGCTGTTTGGGCTGATACGGCGCAATTGAAAAATGCCACAAACATTTCAGATGAATTGGCTGTTACCTATATCAAACTGCTTGAAGATGCTACTCCTGCCGGGTCGCGGGATTCATCAAAAGGGATTTATGACTTGGAATTACAATATTTTGGTTCACCACCAAACAAGGACGGCGACGGAATTGTTGATTTTCTTTTCGCCGATATTTTTTCGGGCGCAGGTGGCTATTTTACCAGCCTGGACCAAAGCAACCAGACAGGGAGCAACAAACGGGATATTCTTTATATTGATATAATGGCCAGTGTTTCCTACACCGAGGGAACCCTTTCCCATGAACTCCAGCACTTGATCCATTATAATTATGATACTTATGAAGAACCGCAATTCAATGAAGGGTTGAGTGAAATGGCAACCATCATTTGCGGTGGAGATTATATCTCCCATGCCCATTATTTAAGCAGGGCAGATCAAATGGGCTGGGGCTGGGATTCGGATGCATCTTATTATGCTATGGCATCCCTGTTTACCCTATATTATGTTGAACAATTGGGGGATGGGGCGATCAAGGATTTCATCAAAATTAATGCCGGGAATAACCCTCTCCAGGGCTGGCGGGCTTTTGATCAACTTTTAACGAACTATGGTACCGGAAAGACTCATAGAGAATGGTTGGTAGACTGGTATACGGCAAATTATATTGATAATAAACTTATAAACCCAAAATATGGCTACGACCAATGGATGCCCATGCGGGCCAAGTTGACAGCAAAACATTTATCAGGTAAAATAGAATCAAGCAATAATGTCGTAATGGGTTATGGCCCGAATTATATTGTTTATGCGTCATCCGTAGATTCTATGGAAATTACCTTTACCTCCCAAAGTGGGGGCACCCCCCATATCCGGTCTGTTGAATTCAACGATTCCACCGCTGTGACCAATACATTAACAGAAGGAGTAAAACACCTTGTATATCACGATAGTTTGAAAGTGAGGAACGCCATTTTTGTTGTCGTGAGCCAGGAAAATTATTCCATGAAATATGATTATGAATCGAAAGGTACGGATGCCTCCGGATGGACAGGGTTCGAAGAAATTGCCTATGATGACGGTACCGCTGACGCATTCACAACATCCGATGGCAGTCAGTTTGGTTACCTTGGATGGGGGAATAATAAAATTGGCTGGGGCTGGGGAATGAAGTTTGACCCGAAAATGGACATAAATCAATTGGTAGAGTTGAAAGTAGTTGTGGGTTTTGCACAGGAATTTTCCGGTTCCACAACGCCAGCGAATGCGGAGAAGGATTTCAACATCCATGTGTGGGAGATTGTAGATGATGGAGGCAATGTTAAAGATTTGGTTGATGACCCGATTCTTTGGTCAACCAATCGTACCAGCATCACGGGAAACTGGTCCGTCATTGATATGACGCCCTACAAAGATAAGCTCTCAAACCTGGGGGAAGTTGTAATCGGAATTGTTGATGAAGATACAATCGGCACTTATTTTGCAATGGATAAAAACGTTAACGGTGAAAACTACACCTATGCATTCAATTATGATGGAAGCGGCGTGCTTGATTCCCTAAGTAGTTTTAGTGTCGGCGGTGCATCCCTGGATGGTTGGAATTACCTCATGCGGGCATCCTTTTTTATTGCTGATGCTACCGTACCGGCCATGAAAGCGGGATTTATGCAGAATCCTGTATTTACTGACGAATTAAACCTTTTTATTATCGGGAATTCTATAATGGATGCTGACAAAATGTTGATTACAGCGAAAAATGCCGGTTATGAAACTGTTCTGGATGCCCAGACAGTAGCGGGTAATGACAGCATTTTGGTTACGGAAAATTACCGGCTCCATGCCAGTGGTGCCCTTGATATTACTACCAAAGGCACTTTTCGGTACGGCCGTGCGGATATTGATACCACTTTCACCTACAATGTGAATTATACCCTAGCCAAAGCGGGGGGTGACATTGTCTCCCGGGATAATAATTATATCATGACAATTCCTGAGAATAGTTTGGCTGAAGACGGCTATATCATCGTTGGGATTGATGATAATAGTCCCGCAACCCAAAGCATATTATTACCGGAAAAACTGGCACCCATTTATACTGTAAGTCCTGTGGGTAAATCCCTGGAAAAAGGCGCCAGGATTTCCATTGATACAGGGGCTCTCAATCCGGCTGAAGTTTCTATTGGTTACTGGAATGGTGAAGCCTGGCTGGAGCTAAATACAATGATTTCCAATGATGGAAAATGGCTAAAGGGGGTTGGCACGCATTTAGGACATTACACTTTAATTCCAAAGGGCAGCGGCAATCCATTGGCTTTGGATGAGGATAAGGTTATTCCTACTGAGTATGCTCTTCATCAGAATTATCCCAACCCCTTTAACCCGGAAACATTAATCCACTTTGATCTTCCTGAGAGTGGTCATGTATCCCTGGTAATCTATGATATTCTGGGTAGAGAACGGGTCGGTTTGGTGAATGAGTACAAACTTGCCGGCCGGTACCAGGTTTTATGGAATGGAAATAATTCCAATGGCAAACCGGCTGTCAGCGGTATTTATTTTTACCGGATTTCTTCCAATGGATTTTCTCAAACCAAAAAAATGATATTAACCCGGTAATGCTTAAAAAATTCACTATAATAATTTTTCTGGTTCTCCTGGGTTTCTTTGCCTGTGAGGATAAATCAGATCCTGAATTTGAAATTCTCTTCGAACCCATAGAAGTGAATTTTGATAAGGTAGAAACCAATCAAATTGTCTCCCAGAAGATCCGGATTAAGAATACCGATAATTCATCAGAAACATTTACGGGCGAAATATCCATCGAGGAGTCGAATAATTTCACCATGGATTTCAAAGGGGTCCTGACATTAAATAAAAATGAATCCAAGGAAATATATATCACTTTTCGCCCCATTAATAATGAAAAATATACAGGGAAACTGGTAGTGAAAAATGATTATACCTTTAATGAAATGTACCTCTACGGGGAAGGTGCTTCACCGGTATCATTCACTTTTACACCGGGGAAAATAAATTTTGGTTTGGTGAAGGAGGGCGAGCATAAGGATAGTGATATCAATATAAACAATAGTTCTTATTCCGGTTTTGATTTGGAAATAAGTTATTCGATTGTCTCAAGTGAATTTTTGATTGTTGACGGATCGTCAAGTGCTGTACTCGCCCCGGGAACCTCCAAGGTGATCGCCGTCAGGTATTCACCATCGTCGGTAAGCAATAACAGCAAAATCACAATCAACCATAACAGTTCGGTCCAGACCAATCCCCTGGTGATTGGTCTTTCCGGAATTATGGATAAAACTGTGGAAATCAATTCATTGATTTCAGAAGGATGGGATGAATTTGAAAGTACAAACTACATCAGGAGTACTTTAAAATTTCAACAAGCTATGAATTTTGCGGCGAAGCACTCATCCTATGACAGCCTGTATGGTGAAGCCATGTTGGGCCGGGGTTGGGGATTTTTATTTAATCGCCAATTTATAAATGGCCACTATGATTTCAGCAAAACATTATCGGATTTCGGTACAGATGTTTCTTCCAATGCAAAACTGGATGCCCTGGCAGGGAAAGCCATAGCAGGAAAATTGATTAATGATTATGCCAGTTCAATTGCAGCAGCCCTTGAACTGCTCGACAGCAAACCGGCCTATCAATTTTCCCATAAACTATCCATTGATTATAAAGATGTTCGAATGGCACTCATCCAATCTTATTATAATTCAGGGCAATTCGTTAAATCTGCTTTAGAAATGGATAAATTGAATCCAGTCAATGCACCTCATTCATCCGGTCCGGCTACCCTTTTGGCGGCAATTCAAGCACTTTCCGGTTCAATTTAAAATGGACATAAAAGGTAAAACTGCCATCGTCACGGGAGCTTCTCGTGGTATCGGTACTTATATTGCCAAAACACTTGCAGGGGAGGGTATGAATATTATTGCTGTTTCCCGAAGTGAAAGTGGTTTGCAGAATACCAAAACAGATGTTGAGAATGGAGGCGGCGTATGCCATATCCATCCTTTTGATTTAACCGAAATCAATGCCCTCCAGGGATTAATTTATGATCTTTGGAGCTTGTATGGTCCTATCCATGTACTGGTGAATAATGCTGGAATCGAGCGGTACCAATTTTTTGATAAAGTTGGAAAGGACGAAATATCATCCATTTTAAAAACAAATTTGCATTGTCCTATGGAACTGTCAAGGGTTATCCTGCCAAAATTCATTGAACAGAAAGAAGGCCACGTAATTAATGTAGCTTCTTTGGCGGGGAAGAAGGGTATTGCCTATAATTCAATTTATTCTGCTTCAAAGGGCGGGATGATAATGTGGTCGGACGGCCTGAGACAGGAATACAAAAATTCTCCTGTAGATATTTCTGTAATCTGCCCCGGGTTTATTTCCGAAGCTGGAATGTTTCATAACAGTCATATGGATGCACCAGCATTACTCGGCGCCTCCAAACCGCAGAAGGTTGCTGATGCCGTGTTGAAGGCCCTGGGGAAAGGGTCCTGTGAAATAATTGTGAATTCCGGTCCCATCAGGCCTCTTTTGGCTTTGGGACAGATTTCATGGAAATTAGCTGATAAAATTGTGGGTTGGTTTGGTGTGGCGGCCCTCAGTCGGAAGCGGATTTCCGCTTAGCGGCCTGTTTCTGCAATTTCCGCAACTTTCGCTTTGTCCACCATTTTACCGGTTTACTGTTCATGATTGGCTGAATGATTGGTTGTGATTTTTTCCATACCCATTCCGAAAGGGAAAAAACAAACATATTACGGGGAAACGGATCATTCTCATTCTTTGGCATAAAATAATTTGAACGGAGATCCCTATACCAATCGTAGCCTACCTTTCCTAGCGTAACAATTGGCACCACCGTTATGATCGTGCCATAGTTACCGCTCAATACGCTGGTTAAACCTAAATAAAATCCTTTCCGGACGGAATTTTCTAAAAAGGACTTTCCGGTTTTAACATAATAAATATCCATCAGGGAATGAAAACGGGGATCAGTCGTTGAGTCTTCTTTGTGAAAGGTCCCCACCTCAGGATTGTTCAAAATCTGTTCAAAATAAATATTATCAAATTGTAAGGTATCCCCACTATGAAAAACCATGAAGCCATCCCGGCGTTGGAGTTCCTTCATGCGGTCTTTCATGGATCTTGATTGATGAATGAAAATGCCGTAATCGTTATAAATAAAATATACCTTATCCAAATCTATGACGTGTTTGATAAGATTATCGAAATCGGTATAATAAACAGAGTCGCTAACCATGGAATCCACAATAATGGTATTGGCATTTCCATTTAAATCAACAATAACATGCTTAATATTAATCGTATCGGACCGTATTGGTGTAGTGGATATGCGCCTCATTTTATATATATCACTTACTGGATAGTCGCCGATTTCATACTTTGGGAAATCAACAACATTGTATAAAAGGCCAAAATCTAAATCTTTGTCCTTAATGAGAAACCGTTTTCTAATACCGGTTCGCGTACCCAAATTTATATTTAAAATGTAGTCTCCAGGCGGTACGTCATTTAGTTTGAATTTTCCGCCGCCATATCGTTTCAAAAACTTTTTAGAAGTCCGAGTCTTTTGAATAACCTTTTCAGTGGTATCCATGAGGACGACTTCAGCATC
>JAYEFG010000084.1:0-2414 GCA_034658595.1 Fidelibacterota bacterium
GAAAGAATCCAACCAGTTGCCAAAGTCCATCCAACCCAAGACAGCCGGGCATCACAGGATCGTTCTTGAAATGGCACTCAAAGAACCATTGTTTTGGATTAATGTCCAACTCTGCGATTATTTGGCCCAGGTCGAATTTTCCGCCTTCTTTTGATATGTGAGTAATACGGTCAATCATCAGCATTGGCGGTGTAGGGAGCTTCCCGTTCTTTACCCCGTAGACGAGCCCCTTACTCACTTCGAGCAGCTCCTCTTTTGTATAGCTTGATTTTGGTTCCATGATGTGTTCCTTGAGAATTGAACAATTTACAATGACTGATATGATTCTCTTAGTCGCTTTGCCTTACTCTTTGTCTGCTGGTTAGACTTCCCTAAATTTAGGTTTAATCATTGGAGGCACTATGTCTGAATGGGTCTTAATCCTTGGATGTTCAACGGGTCACGGAGGAGCCACCGCAAGACGATTGGCTCAAGACGGTTATGGAATCATTGGGTTTCATTTTGACCGCGGCGATGTCAAAAAAGAAGCTGAAGCTCTGCGGGTCGAAATTGCTGGAATAAATGGCGATCGGGTTCATTTCTGGAATACCAACGCCGCAGCTCCGGAAACAATGGATAAATATATCCCCGAGATTTCCGAAATAACAGGCGGCAAAATGCTCAAGCTAATGCTCCACTCTATTGCCTTTGGAACCACCACAAACTTTTTTGGCGAAACACCCGTCACGCAAAAGCAGATGGACATGACAGTGCATGTGATGGGGAATTCCATGCTGTACTGGTCCCAGAAACTGTTTGAAGCCAATCTGCTCGGGAATGGATCTCGAATTCTGGGACTGACTAGCGAAGGCAACTATGTGGCGATGGAGGGCTATGGCCCGGTCAGTGTGGCCAAGGTAGCCATGGAAGCAATTGTCCGTCAGATCGGCTGGGAGCTGGGTCAGCACGGAATTACTGCTAATGCAATCCAGGCTGGTGTTACGCCAACCCGTGCGTTGACGAAAATCACGGAGCGCTGGGAGGAATGGGTGGAAATGACAAAACAGCGAAATCCTATGCGCCGCACCACCCGGCCGGAGGATGTTGCCAACACTGTTTCACTGTTGCTTCGTCCGGAAGCGGACTTTATTAACTGCTCGATCATTCATTGTGACGGCGGTGAGCACCGCTCCGGCATGGTTGTATAATTACTTCAGCCTGGGTTTTATCTAACACTTTTTTAAGAATTTGGAACTGATTCACTTACTTCAGCAGGTGGACCTGCCTTTTATTGTACACGCAATGATCGCAATTACGCGGTTGGGAGGCGAAATTTTCTATATCCTAATTCTTCCGGTAGTATACTGGTGTTGGCGGAAAGATATTGCACTACCGCTGGCTTCATTGCTATTGATTACCTTATTTCTGAATGTACTGCTAAAGGAAACCCTGCAACTTCCGAGGCCGGATGAAACAGTGCGCTTAATATCCGTCAGCGGCTATGGTTTTCCCAGCGGCCACTCTCAGGCACCCATGGTACTATGGGGATTTTTGGCGTGGAACACCAGATCCTACTGGTGGCCGGGGCTGATTATTTTCCTAGTCGGTTTTTCAAGAGTATACCTCGGTGTTCATTTTTTTCAGGATGTGATTGCCGGCTGGCTGATTGGTTTCGCTACTCTGGTCTGCGGGATCGCGGTGATTAAAAATTTAGATCGGAAGAGTCTGGAATTTCCTCCGATACCCATGGCTTTCTTATTTGTGTTTTTGGGGATACTCCTACCGATTACGGTATCACACGACATGACTGTCCGCGCCGGGGGACTCATGGCCGGTACAATGTCCGGTATAATGCTGGAGCGAATTTGGGTCGGGTTTCAGCCAAAGACGGGGCGGTGGCGTCAGTTAATGAAGATAATTGTTGGAGTCGGAGTAGCGGCTGGCCTGTGGTGGGCGCTTAAAATTGCACTGCCGGTAGTTACAATAACAGTGTGGATCCGCTATTTATTGGTCGGGTTATGGATTGGATTGGGTGCGCCGTGGGTGTTCGGCAAACTGTGGAATCAGGACCCTTCCAAATCAGCCCGCCTTTTTACCAGCTGAACCAGCTCGTGGTTTTCCTTCGTGGGCCGCAGGTCAAAACAGATTTCGGCTTCTCCTAAAGCGTAGTTCCACCACTCTTTTTTTGTGTACATCAGGGCCAGATTGTTATGTGCTTTTGTGAGAACGACTACATCTGTACGAGTAAGTTCACGAGGATTGGATGGATATAATCGGGTTACCTCTCGGAATTCTAGTATGGCTTCGTCCACCAGCCCTTTCTGAGCGTACCAATTACCTAATTTTAAATGTCTTTCGGGATCCTCCCGGCAGGCACCTGTAAACAGCACGACAGCGGTGAACAAGAGAATTTTGGATTGAGTGAATTGCATAAC
>JAYEFG010000085.1:0-8737 GCA_034658595.1 Fidelibacterota bacterium
GTTCCGGCAAAACTTTCCGCTAAGGATTCACCGAATTGTTCCGCAATCGATTCAATGGAAATAGATCGATAATTAATCCCTAGATTGTCTGCTAGAGTTTGCGCATCATCCTTGCCGTGCTCACTGGAATATTGAGACGGCATAGAAACACCATGGACGTTATCTGCACCCAATGCATCCACAGCAATACATGCAGTGAGGCTGGAATCGATCCCGCCGCTCAGGCCAACTACAGCTTCAGAATGTCCCGTCTTCCGGAAATAATCACGAACACCTAAAACCAATGCATTATATATTTTTTCTTCCCTCACGTCGGTTTTCATTTCAACCGCTTGCGGATTGCCTAAATCCACCAGAATGAGATCTTCTTCAAACGCCTTTCCTTGTCCGATCAAATTGCCCTTTCCATCGTATGCCAGAGATTGACCATCAAAAATGAGTTCATCCTGGGCGCCCACAAGATTGCAGTAAAAAAAAGGGATTCCTGTCTCAAATACTTTCGCTTGAATTAGTTTTTGGCGATTAGCCAATCGATCGGCTCTGTAAGGCGACGCCGATATATTCACAATGAATTCAGCCCCCTTTTCCTTTAATGAATCGGTGATATTACATGCATAATCTTTATCCCATAAATCTTCGCAAATTTGAAGGCCGATTTTTTTCTTATCACCATCAATCTCAATTTCTAACACACCTGTTGATTCACCGGAAGCAAAATAACGTACCTCGTCAAAAACATCGTAGGTTGGAAGAAGCATTTTTTTATAATGACCTAACACCTTCCCATCCCCGCAGACAAAAGCACAATTATAAAGGTTATTTCTCTCATTAAGAGCATTTCCGATGATTATGGGGACGGTTGATGCATTGGCTATTGATAAAAGTGCATCATTAGCTTTCGCGATAAATTTTTTACGAAGGAGTAAATCCTGAGGCGGATAACCAATGACAATTAATTCCGGGAAGATGACAAGATCTGCTCCAGAATCAATTGCTATTTGATACCATGTGGATATTTGTTCGCGATTCTGGTTAATGGCGCCCACAGTGGGATTAATCTGGCAAAGGGCGATCTTCATTTAATACCTTATGTTGAAATCTTTTAATTGATTTGAAGGACTTATCCATTTCATTTCAACATTTTCTACACTTGACAAGGCAGGGCCTTGTTTTAATTTTTTAATAAACCTTTCGATATCGACCTTGTTGCCTTCAACCTGGACCTCAACATTACCATCTGGTAAGTTTTTTGCATACCCGATTAGGGCCAAACTTCGCCCGGATCGAACCACGTACCATCGGAATCCTACCCCTTGAACTTTTCCTGAAACAATCAAGTGAACTGCAGATTTAATTTCCATTTAATAAGTGTTTAACTTTATTTATTACTTCAGTTGTAGTTCTTACTTTGCGTATTGCTTCAAAATCCCACGTACCATAACCCACCACCGGTTTTTCTAATTGCAGGGCATAGGCGATCTCACTTAAAGTGCCGTACTTTCCCGAGATGGCCACGGCCACATCACAGTTATAAGCCAGAATCACATTTCGCCCAATACCCATTCCGGTGGTAATAGAAATATCAATATGGTCATTGGCTTCAGATGTATTGGTACCTTTTAAAATAGCGACACATGTGCCGCCTCCTTCTTTCACACCTTTGGCTACCGCTTCCATAACTCCTTCTCCGCCACCGCAGTAAACAAGGTAATTTTCACAAGCGAGTAACCGGCCTATTTCAACAGCATCAGAATAAGTCTGCTCATCAATTTCCCGTCCCCCAAATACCGAAATCCTGGCCTTATAGTTCATTAGGGTTCAATGCGATACATTGTCCGGGGAAAAGGGATCGCTTCACGAATATGCTTGGTGCCGCAGATCCAGCCCACCGTTCTTTCAAGGCCCAAACCAAATCCGGAGTGGGGAACAGAACCATACTTACGCAGATCCAAATACCACTGGAAAGGTTCAACTGGCAGGTTATGTCCTTCAATCCTGCTTAAAAGAATATCATGATCATCCTCGCGCTGACCACCGCCAATGATCTCCCCATACCCTTCCGGTGCTATCATGTCCACACCCATAGCCAGGTTATCATTGTCAGCGTCACGTTTCATATAAAATGCTTTAATCTCAGCAGGCCAGCGATGGATCATTACAGGTCGGTCATACTGCTCCGATATGATGGTTTCATCGGTTCCGCCAAAATCGGAACCATAGGTGAAATCAATGCCCTTATCTTTGAGGACCGTGACAGCTTCATCGTAAGTGATCCTGGGAAATGGAGGTACAACCTTCTCCAGGCTGGTTGTATCTCGTTCCAGCACCTTTAACTCTTCTTTGCAATGATCCAGACACCACTGAACCACATAACTCACATATTTCTCCGCCCAGTCCATATTCTCATTCAAATCGCAGTAGGCCATTTCCGGTTCAATCATCCAAAACTCAGTTAGGTGGCGGCGGGTCTTTGATTTCTCGGCCCGAAAGGTGGGACCGAAAACATATATCTTACCGAATGCCATGGCGCTTGCTTCACCATAAAGTTGGCCGCTTTGGGTTAAAAAGGCAGATCGTTCGAAATAATCCAATTCGAATAAGGTGCTGGTTCCTTCCACAGAATTCCCCGTAAGAATGGGAGAATCCATCAGCGTAAAACCATTATCATCAAAAAAGTCCCGTGTTGCTTTCACCACTTGATGACGGACACGTAAAATGGCATTCTGGGTCTTGGACCGCAGCCAAAGGTGGCGGTTGCTCATGAGGAAATCCGTCCCATGTTCTTTGTGAGAAATAGGGTATTCATGGGCAATCTGGTGCACCTCAATATGGGTAACGCCCAATTCAAATCCTCCCACCGAACGGGGTTCCGCGCGTACTATCCCTGTTACGGTAACAGACGATTCCTGGGTCAATTCACTTTCAAGCTTAAAAACAGATTCATCCGTTTCAGATTTGACTACGACACATTGGACCAGACCTGTGCCATCCCTAAGAATTAAAAACCAAATTTTACCGATTGAACGGGTGTTATAAACCCATCCATTGAGGGTGACTTCCCGCCCGTCAAAATCGTTTAATTGTTTAATTGTAGTTACCATTTCACTCACATTTTGTATTAAATAAGTATAGAAATTACCACGACGTCATAATCTGGTTCAAAATATCTTCAGCAATTTTTGTGACGGCAACCGCTGTTGCGAATTCCCTCGGGTCGCCAAATTCATCATTATCTTCACCGTCAATCAAATTATCACCATCATTGTCAATACCGTCGCTGCTGATATCACCGGAGAGCCCGTAGGCACCCCACCCGGAGAAATTCTTTTCCATTAGCACTTTGTCATCTCTCACATCATACCATTCCACTTTCATTTGAATTGTGAAACGGTATTCTGTCACTGCTTCCTCCTTTGTGAAAGTATAAGGCGCATCGGTTACTCGGATAATTGTCCCGCGAAGGATAGACGTTGCCTGATCTTCATCGATTACCCGAAGTATATTTTCTTCATTGAACTTGTCCAACAGATTTTCTGTAACGGACTCACTCATCCCAAATTCTGCTGTTTGGTTCTCGACTATGGGGATGGCAATGGAATTAATATGAGCAGGAATGCTTCCGGCCATAGAATAAAACATACAACCTGAGAATAGGGCCCACGAAAGACACGAAAGGACGCGAAAGTTTATTTGAGATTTAAATTTTTGGATTTTCAACTTATTTTTGTATGTTTTATGTGTGATTAATTCTTAATCTTTCTTTCCAGTCCATACTGGTCAATTTTCCGATATAATGTTCTTTCACTCATCCCCAATGATTTCGCTGAAGCTCGCCGGTTATTATTGAAAAATTTCAATGTGCGCTCGATGGCCTCACGTTCCAGGTCTTCCAAGCTCATGTCGCCAATGGAACTATTTTTAATGAAAAATTCCGATTCCTCATTGATATGCAAACTGGTAGTAATTTTACTGCTATCCCGGGGTATAATTGGTAATCCCAGTTGATTGGTTACTGGTATGTCTTGTGACGCAATCTGTTTCAAAAATTCCACATCTTGGCGGAGTAAAAATAACTGGCGCAGAATCAGTTCACGTTCCGCTGCTTCCGGTGGTTGCTGCATCAGCATGGGCAATGCGGGGTTAAATCCTGCCCGACTGATCTCTTTCCCCAATTGCCGTTCCACCATTTCAGCCGTAATTCGTTCCCCTTTTTCAAGGACAATAATGCTTTCCACAAAATTCTTTAATTCACGCACATTTCCTTTCCAGGGATTATTTTTCATAGCGCGAATGGATTCCGGCATGAAACCGCGATATACCATATCATTGGAGCGCGTGAATTCGAGGGCAAATCGTTCAACCAGTAAACTGATATCCTCGACGCGGTGGCGCAGTGCAGGAACATTAATGGTTACTGTTTTTAAGCGATAATATAAATCCTGTCGGAATTTCCCTTTTTCAACGAGCTCAGCTAAATCTTTATTGGTAGCCGCAATAACCCGGACATCGGTTCGTTTGGTTTTGGATGCACCCACGGGCATGAATTCACCATTTTCAAGGACCCGTAAAAGTTTGACTTGGGTTTCTAAAGGTGTTTCCCCAATCTCATCGAGAAAGATCGTTCCTTTGTCGGCCGTCTCGAAATATCCCTTGCGGTCATCCCTGGCATCGGTGTAGGCCCCTTTTTTATGGCCGAAAAGTTCACTTTCAATAATGCCTTCAGGAATGGCACCACAATTGACGGTAACCAATTCCTCATGGGAACGTTTACTGTTTTGATGAAGCGCTTTGGCTACCATTTCTTTTCCAGTACCCGACTCACCTGTAATGAGAACAGATATATCTACAGGTGCAACCTGAGTCACCATTTCCATCACTTGCAGGATGGCATCAGACCTTCCTACAATGCCTGAGGCTCTTTGAATTCTATCAATATCCATACTTTTTTTCTCCCACGAATTACCCCGGATGACCCTGAAGGGCGTGCAATTCGCAGGCAAACATCAAAATGTTTTTGCTATTTCTTTTTCCATTTTAGTGATTTCATCCCGCAATCGGGCCGCCCGTTCAAAATCTAAATTCTCGGCCGCTTCGAACATTTCCTGGCGCATCATATCAATGGCTAACTTTTTATCCATTTGGCTAAAATTATCACCCCTGCGACTTTTATAGGATTCCGGTTCCGGATCATGAATCGAGTCTGCCACAGCAGTTGAACCCAAAATATCATCGGTTGATTTATAAACTGTTTTCGGTTTCATACCGTGGTCTTGATTATATTTTTTCTGTATCTTCCTGCGACGTGCTGATTCCGTGATTAAGTAATCCATGGCATCAGAAATTTTGTCCCCGTACAAAATAACCTGCCCATTAATATGTCGGGCTGCTCTTCCCGCAACCTGCATCAATGCGCTTCTCGATCGCAGGAAACCCTGTTTATCCGCGTCAATCACAGCCACAAGGGAAACCTCGGGTAAATCCAAGCCCTCTCTCAATAGGTTGATTCCCACCAATACATCAAATTCTCCCAAGCGCAAGTCCCGCAGGATTTGAACACGTTCAAGTGTGGCAATGTCACTGTGAAGATATCGTACGCGCAAGTTTACACCGCGGAGGAATTCACTTAGATCTTCTGCCATTCTTTTGGTCAAGGTAGTGACAAGGGTGCGTTCATTATTTGCAACCCTTTCGCGAATCTCACCGATGAGATTATCAATTTGACCGGCGCTTTTTTTGACTTCAACCACCGGGTCTAATAATCCTGTCGGCCGAATTACCTGTTCTACCACCACACCTTTTGCCATATCCATTTCACGGTAAGCCGGTGTCGCGGAAACGTACACCACCTGGTTTTGCTTTGCATGAAATTCTTCAATTTTCATGGGACGGTTATCCAAGGCACTGGGCAGTCGAAAACCATGCTCCACCAGCACTTCTTTCCGCGCCCGGTCCCCATTATACATGGCTTGAATCTGAGGTAATGTCACATGGGATTCATCAATAATGGTCATAAAATCATGGGGGAAAAAATCAATCAAAGTAAAGGGTCGTTCCCCTTCTTTCCGCCCGGAGAAATATCGGGAATAATTTTCGATTCCGGAGCAATAACCTACTTCCATCATCATTTCCAAGTCAAAGTTTGTTCTCTGTTCCAATCGCTGTGCTTCAAGGAGTTTATCATAGGAACGCAACTCCTCCACTCGATGGATTAATTCGAGGCGAATATCACCCGTGATATGATTAATCGTTGCCTGATCTGTAACAAAATGCTTCCCCGGATAGATAAAATCCGAATCCATTTCTTTCAGCACTTCCCCGGTTAAAGGATGAAACCTCATGATTTGGTCAATATGGGTACCGAATAATTCAATTCGAATTCCCACATCTTCATAAGCCAGATAAACGTCGATAACATCACCGCGAACACGAAAGGTACTCCGTTCAAATACTGTATCATTCCTGAGATAATGTATATTGACAAGGCTTTTTAAAAATTTCTTCCGGTTGAACTTTGTGCCCCGCTTGAGATGGATCACCTTATCTTTATACTCATCTGGAGATCCAATACCATAGATACACGAAACAGAACTAACAACAATCACGTCCCGCCGTTCTAATAATGAACTGGTGGCCTTGAGACGGAGAATATCGATCTCCTCGTTCACAGACATATCCTTTTCGATAAAAGTATCCGTTACGGGCAAATAAGCTTCCGGTTGATAATAGTCGTAATAACTAATGAAATATTCCACAGCATTGTCAGGAAACAGTTGTTTGAATTCACCATACAACTGTGCTGCCAGGGTTTTATTATGAGAAATGATTAGGGTGGGCCGCTGGACTTCCTGGATCACATTGGCCATGGTAAAGGTTTTTCCTGAACCGGTAATGCCCAACAAAACCTGGTGCTTGTCTCCATTGTTAAGACCCTGAACCAATTCTTTGATCGCTTTGGGCTGATCTCCCTGAGGGCTGTATTGTGAATTGAGTTTAAACTCTGTCATATCGGCAAATTTACGTCGGTTGAATCATACGATACAATGGCAGAGATGTAAAATTTAAAACTAAAATATTGGTTGACATAAATGTAATGATCCATCCGTAAATTGTTTTCGATTATCCTGTTTTTCACCTCCATATCTGATTGAGAATAAAATGAATCGTCTGCCCAATGGTATTTCCATTAATAGACTCACATTTGTTGCCCTGTTTATTTCACTTACAACGGCTCAACCCTTCCGGTCGGGGCGGGCCGAAGCAGTGGGTATGTCCTCAAAACGGTTGGAAATCCTCACACATCAAATGGAATCCTATGCGGCGAACAACCAATTATCCGGTGGTGTTACCCTGGTTTTAAGGCAAGGCAAGATCGCCTATTTTGATGCATTTGGATTTCGGGATGTAGAATCGGGTGATCTAATGGAATCGGATGATATTTTCCGTATCGCTTCTCAAACTAAGGCCATCATTAGTGTTGGGATTATGATTCTCCAGGAACAAGGAAAACTTTTGCTTAAAGATCCTATGGGGAAATACATCCCTGAATTCAATAAAACGACCGTGGCCGTCCCCAATAATAATGATTCATACGATGTGGTGGAAGCCAAGCGAAAGATCACCATTCGTGACCTTCTCAACCATACAGCCGGAATCGGCTATGGCAATGGACCGGCAAAAGATCAATGGGAGAAAGCGGAAATTCAAGGTTGGTATTTTGCCCATCGGAACGAACCTATTTTAGATACAGTCAAACGTATAGCCAAACTCCCAATGGACGCTCATCCCGGGAACCGGTTTGTTTACGGGTATAATACGGATATTCTCGGAGCCTTGATTGAAGTGGTGTCTGGACAATCATTGGACGTCTTTATTCGTAAAAACATTCTCGATCCGCTTCAAATGGATGATACCCATTTTTATTTACCATCGGATAAAAGCAGTCGGCTGGCCACTGTATATTCCTCCTCAGATTCGGGTATAGAAAAAGCGCCCATACCAGGCTTGGGTATCGGTCAAGGTCAATATATTTCTGGACCACGGAAAAGTTTTTCCGGCGGTGCAGGCCTCCTGTCTACAGCAGAGGATTATGCCACATTTCTTCAAATGATGCTCAATGGCGGTACATTCAATAAAAAACGGATAATCAGTCGTAAGTCTGTTGAACTGATGACCGTTGACCATCTGAGGTCCATTCAATTTCCATGGAGAAATGGTACGGGTTTTGGTTTAGGTTTTTCCATTGCGAAAGATTTGGGCGAAAGAGGCACGCTCGGTACTGTGGGCGAATTCGGCTGGGGCGGCGCTTATCATTCCACTTATTGGGTGGATCCACATGAAGAACTGGTGGTGGTTTATTTTACCCAATTGATTCCCGCCAAAGGGATTGACGACCATGGTAAACTGAGAGCGCTCATTTATCAAGCTATTATTAACTGATTCAAGATGAAATACATGGTGATCGAAACATTCATACCTGGTAAAAAGGATCAAGTTTATGAACGATTTAATAGTACCGGACGTCTCATACCTGAAGGATTAAACTATATTGACAGTTGGCTTGAGCAGGATGGCAATCGTTTTTTTCAACTTATGGAGACAGACACCCCCTCCCTGTTTGAATCGTGGATAGAAAAATGGGTAGATTTAGTGGTATTTGAGATCATTCCATTGAAGACTGAAAAGTGAAAAACATACTTTACACCCTTCCCTTTTTACTGTTTTTTAGTTGTACAAATGA
>JAYEFG010000086.1:0-2386 GCA_034658595.1 Fidelibacterota bacterium
TCCTTCAGTTCATTGCTGTTAAAACTCATAAGAATCACAGCGGCTGTGGAGATCAAAACCAATATTTTAAAAAATTCTGAAAATGGATCCAATGCGATGGTCCCCATAAACAAATCTGTGACTGCACTGCCACCGATACGGATGGCAAACAGAGTCAGGAGGAGTCCACCCAAAACCCACCAGGCCACTTTAAAGGATTCTTCCTTTCGGTAAAATAAGTCAGCAACAATGGCCGCCAATACCGTAACGGTCAGAATAAGTTCCGGCCAGAAGTAGGCTAAACTGTTGAGATTGCTCATGCAGTTTACCTACATAACGCTGGCCAGTCCCCCAAGGGACACGACCTGGTCGATCAGTACATTCATTGTTGCTGCGACTAAATCAAGGAACGGCCGCGGATAGACACCCAGAATCACGGTAATCACAGCCAGGGGAATGAGGGTAAAAAGTTCGCGATTATTGATTTCCGGCAGGTCATTGTATTTCTCATTGGCAGGACCAAAGAATATGCGTTGAAAAGCCCATAGGAAATAGGCAGCGTTGAGTAAAATGCCTAAGGTAGAAATAACCACGATTGCTTTAAATACTGGGAAAGCGCCGATTAAGATCATCGCTTCGCTTACAAAACCACTGAACATTGGTAATCCCAGCCCGGCAAAAAAGGCCACCGCCACAAACCCGGTATAAATGGGCATTTGGGAAGCCAGTCCGCCAAAACCATCAATATCCCTGTGATGGGCGCGATCATAAATCACTCCAACCAGGATAAACAGCATGGCAGAAATGGTTCCATGATTAAACATTTGGAAAACAGCGCCATTAATGCCCGCCTGGGCACTGATTAGGTTGTCACCATGCATTCCGGAGGCGGCAATTACAGCGGCCATACCCAAGAGGGCGTAGCCCATATGGTTCACAGATGAATATGCCACCAGTTTCTTCAAGTCAGTTTGCGCCAAGGCACACATAGCACCCCAGATTACATTAATTAGACCCAAAACAGCCAAAGCACCGGCAAACCAGAATACACCATCCGGCAGCATGGTATAATTAATCCTCAGGATTCCGTAAATACCGAGCTTCAACAGTATACCGGCCAAAATAACTGAGATAGCTGTGGGTGCTTCCACATGTGCCAGCGGAAGCCAAGTATGAAATGGGAACACTGGTACTTTAATCGCAAATCCTATAAATAAGAGTACCCAAATCACTTTGATGGCACTCATGCCCCACCAGAGCATTCCATTCAAAGCTGTGGGTGCAGTTTCCATCAGGACCAGCATGTCAAATGTTTTACCGCAGGTAAAATACAGGGCTAAGATTGCGATAAGTATAAGCACAGATCCGAAAAGCGTATAGAGAAAGAATTTAATGGCTGCATATTCCCGTTGGGGACCGCCCCACATACCAATGAGGAAATACATGGGCAGGAGCATCACTTCCCAGAAAATGTAAAACAGGAAGAAATCCAGCGCAAGAAATACACCCATAACACCGGTGTTCAACAGTAAGAATAGGGAGAAATATCCTTTCACCGCCCTGTTAATATTCCAACTAACGAAAACACCGAGAAAACCAATCAGTGCCATCAGGATCACCATGGGCAGACTGAGGCCGTCTACACCCAGGATGTATGTAATGTTGAACGATGGAATCCATTCAGCCCTTTCCAAGAATTGAAAGGTGCCGTTGGCTGCATCAAAGGTGCGCCAGAGATAAAGTACCACTGCCAATTGAATTCCTGAGACAGCAGCAGCAACCTGTTTGATCAGTTCCGTTTTATCTCTTGGAATGAGGGCAATGGCAACCATACCGATAATCGGTAGCCAAATGATCCAACTGAGTAAATGATTCATACTTAGCCCTTTATGAAATCTTTAAATCGTCTGGAAAACTAGAATGATAATTACACCGACCAAAGCGAACAGCATATAGTTCTGCAAACGGCCGGTTTGAACATGTTTTAATTTTCTACCCAATCCCTCGGCGGAGCGGCCTACACCGTCCACAAGGATTTGATCCAAACCATCGTAATCTATCCTGCCAGTGATTGTTGATAATAACTTTGTCACGCGCCCAAAACCGTTAATAAAATATTTATCGTACAAATCCCAATCCAAGTAAGCCACAGCGCGGGATAGTTTCAATAACGGCTGGTACAGGAAGCGGTTATAATTTTCGTCAAAATAATATTTATTCAATGACCATTTGTAGAGAAAGCCCATTTTACCTGCCCAGTCCTCCGCTGAAAGTTTTTTCTTTAAATACATGAGATAGGACAGTCCAATACCCAGTGATGCTACAAGCAGGGACAGTGCCATGGCCGGATAATGGGCATGGTGCACACCCTCATAAATTTCGGCAGCAGAAAGGCTTCCGGGCACAA
>JAYEFG010000087.1:0-2371 GCA_034658595.1 Fidelibacterota bacterium
GTATCGGCCAATCCATGGTCTTTTGTATATAAATTATAAGCGCCGGAATTTTTGTGGTAAACAGCCAATCCCCCTCCAGTGGCTAAAATGATTTCATCGCCTGAGGGTATGAGTGATTGGACATCCAGGGATGAGGTTATGGACTTCATTTCCCCCACACGAACCTGAGACAATAAGTGCGCAAGCAGAAATGAAAATAGAATGATTTTCCGCATTAAATCTGAAAAGGGGCCGGGATGAAGCAAAGAATAAAGATTACCAGGCAAGCATACCCAATCTTTTGATCATTTTGAGATAATGGTGCGTGGATATCCTGGATGGGCGGATGTTTTGTTGAGCGCATTAGGAAAAGAATCAATATGCCCCAAACGAGCCAGTTGAGTGAAAGGAAACTGAGTGGTATGAGAGCAAACATCGTTGCTTTGGCGATGATATTTTGTTTATTCCCCAGCATAGCGTAGGCCACATGTCCCCCATCCAATTGTCCGATGGGTAATAGGTTCAGCATGGTTACCAAGAGTCCGATCCAACCGGCAAAGGCTATGGGATGGAGCATGATATCTTGGGTCTCTAACAGTCCCGGATGGGTGATCAAAGTGAGGATTTTCATCAGGATGGAATCCCCTAACATTAATGCACCTTGGATAACTGCTTTTTCAACAACATCAGAAAGGAATAGGCCAATTATCAACGCCGGAACAGCAATAATAAAGCCTGCAATGGGTCCCGCAGCGCCGATCTGGAGCAAGGCATCTTTGCGGTAAATGGGTGATTTAATCTTAATGAAAGCACCAAATGTACCGATCAAGAACAGGAATGGTGGTGCTGGGATGAAGTAGGGCAATGTGGCATCCACCTTATGCTTTTGGGCGTAGTAATAATGGCCGAATTCGTGAGTTCCCAGGATTAACATCAATGTCAATGAAAATGGAATACCCTTCAATATTTCCATGGGGTTTTCCCAGATTCGGGCCCCATCCATCATAGCGCCGGCCAGGAGTGTGGTAAAGACAGTCAGCAAAAATAAAACCCAATGAATGCGAGGAATTTTGGGGATCCGAAGGATTACTTTTTCTTTTGATTCCTTCACCCGTATGTAAACTTTTCCATTCTGTACTTTTACATTTGATTCACAGGATTCCTTCTTAAGAATGTTTTCCAAATCTATGGTGGCTGAACCACCCGATAATTTTCCCACCGCCAGCCACTCCCCTTTGTTCGAACCGATCTGGGCTGGACGAAAATGGTCATCCAGTTTTTTAAGAATTTGGTGGAATTTGGTTTCAGTCATGATTAATGAATAAACAATGAATTATAAATTACAACAATCAGAATGGGAATCGGTTTCAAAATATAGAATAAAAAACAGCCCTGTCATCCTGAGTTTATCGAAAGATGAGGTGTGAAGAATCTCAAACAATATTTAACACCGAAACAGGTGCTTGAGATCCTTCCCCCAACAAGTTGGGATCAGGATGACAATACCGAGGTTACCTATTTTGTATTTTGGAGTGCTTCCCCTGCTTCTCCTTCAATAATTCATGCATCCCACGGCTCTGCATATCCAATGTGAGCTGATTGATCCAATATTTCGTTTGTTCAACATATCGATCCACTACTTTTTTCGGTACTTGTTCTGCCTGCATATGGACAATAATCATGGCAGATACCACGGGCACATAATCCATGAGTGGATCTTTATAAAACCGATCCAATTGGCGAATCGTTTCCCTGGGCGTCATATAATCAATCCGATCCCCGTATAAACTATCGGCAAAAGTCTGCTGTTCACTCCACGCTTTTAGGTAAAAATAAAGGCGTCCATCTAAAATTCCGCTGAGGTATGCGGACTTGATCCGAAAAGTCATTTCAATATTGCCATCCACCCGTTGGGAAACATTGGCCCAGTCCGTTCCATCCCAAAGGAGTTTATTTTTCTTCTCCAAAATTTGGCCGAATAAACAACCGGTTATAAATATTGCTGTAAGAAAAATTTTCATCAGGTGTTATTGCTATATTTTCTAATCATTTGGTACAGGAAATATGCGAAACCAAAATGGCCCAAGGCAACAAATTCCCCAGTTAAAATATACCAGGGCCAGGGGCCCATATAATCCAGCAGGGATTCCATGGGCGGTTTTCCCATAATCCAGAAATAATTGGCATCCAAAATGATATTGGTGAAAAAAGCTACCGCTAAAAATATATTAAGTCCAATGAAGGCTTTTTTCAGGCTGCTTAAAGTTGGTTTCATATCATAAACGACAACTGCATAAACCAATGCCACC
This sequence comes from Fidelibacterota bacterium, assembly GCA_034658595.1. GTDB lineage: Bacteria > Fidelibacterota > Marinisomatia > Marinisomatales > TCS55 > TCS55. Next base: position 2,289 of record JAYEFG010000087.1, read on the forward strand.
ACCATCAAATTATGACCAATAAAAAAACGAAAATAATGAAAATGGGGGAAATCCTGCACAATATCCGGGGTGACCATCCCCTG
>JAYEFG010000088.1:0-2364 GCA_034658595.1 Fidelibacterota bacterium
TGATTTGCATAATGGGGAACTGGTAATATATAAAAGTGGTAATTTAATCGATGCCCTGGTGCAAAGCTGTTCCATCCCCGGCTATGTCCAACCCACGGAGAGAGGTGAGCAAGTCCTGGTGGATGGGGGAGTGATTAACCCTATTCCAATTGAAATTCTCAAGGAACAAACGGATTATATTGTTGCTGTAAGCATAACAAAAGACAGCCTTCCAGAACTAAAGCAGAAAAATATTTATGAAATCATGACCAGGTCTAACCAGATTACATCCAATTATTTTGCCAAATCACAAATGGAAAAAGCAGATTTTGTTATTCATCCCAGTGTGGGCGGCCTCCATTGGTCACGATTTGATGAATTTGACACCCTGCTGACAAATGGTCGTGATGCAGCTATTGTATCTTTGAATGAGTTAAAGGCTGACCTTAAACGTAAAAACAGTATAATTTACCGTTGGAAACAAAAATTGTGGTTAAAGAGTTAAAACAACTACTTTCCCCGCCGAAAATGAACCTTAAAATAACACTTATCACATTTTTCACTGTTGTTACAGCCCTTTGGGGACAAATGAACCCGGTGACTGTTACAGCATCGGTCAGTTCTTCAGCCCGTGCAGGTGAAGTCGTCTACGTGAACATGACTGCCAAGATGGAACATGAGTGGCATATTTATGCGCTGCACGATGCCGGTGAAGGGCCCATCGCCACAGCGATAACCATTAGTGGTGATTATGTCTCCCGGCAGGGGAAGATCGATGAACCACTACCAATTGAAAAATTTGATGAAGGGTTCATGACCGTTACCCGCTACCACGAAGGGACGACACATTATTCTATTCCTGTCCAATTGGATGGAAATATTGATCCCGGGAATATCATTTTAAAAGCTTCCATACTTTACCAGGTCTGCAATGCGTCACTATGCTATCCGCCCAATGAAGTCACTATAGATGTACCTGTAGTTATTGAAGCGGGCGATCCCCGGAAAGACCATATCAATTTTGTTGCCGCATCTTTTACAGATGCCAGCGGGAATATTGACCTTGAGGCTGCCATCAACCAGGGCTTTTGGCCATTTGTAATCTTGGCCCTCACTATGGGCTTCCTGGCATTATTGACACCCTGTGTTTTTCCCATGATTCCCATTACTGTTTCTTATTTTACACATCAAGGTGAATTGGAAAATCAGAATCCATCCAAGCAGGCGTCAGTTTATGTTTTGGGCATCATTGCCACATTTACGTTTTTGGGCTTGTTATTGGCCGTCACACTGGGAGCATCCGGCGCCAACCAGCTTGCTGCGAACCCCTGGGTGAATTTATTTATCGGTGCGTTATTTACATATTTTGCCTTGTCCTTATTCGGCATGTATGAAATTCAGCTGCCCTCGAGCTTGCGCCAGCTTGTGCAAAAGCAGGAAAGCCGTGGGGGTTATATTGGCACCCTGTTTATGGCTGTTACATTTACCCTGACATCTTTTACATGTACAGTTCAATTTGTAGGTTTATTATTAGTAGCTGCTTCCCAGGGGCAATGGTTCTGGCCCATGCTGGGTATGATCATCTTCAGCGCAGCCTTTGCCTTGCCGTTTTTCTTCTTGGCCCTTTTTCCGCAATATTTAGCGCGTATGCCTAAATCCGGAGGCTGGCTGAATTCGGTGAAAGTGGTCCTGGGCTTTTTGGAACTGGCCGCAGCTTTCAAATTTTTCAGCAATACCGACCTGGTCTGGAACTTGCAAATTTTTACGCATATTACCGTATTGGCCATCTGGGCTATCCTCATGTTCTTTACAGGATTTTATTTACTGGGTAAAATTCAACTACCCCATGACTCGAAAGTTGAGATGGTGAGTGTTCCGCGGATGATGTTGAGCATTTTCTTTTTGTCCTTTGCTCTCTATTTGAGCACCGGGCTTTTTGGCCGGCCCATCCATGGCCTCATCTATTCCTATTTACCGCCGAAGCTAACGCAAGAAGTGGGTATGATATCTGAGGACAACGGTGGCGAAGAGTTTCTTTGGTTTACTGAATTGGAAGATGCTTTTGTAAAAGCGAATACGGTGGGGAAAAATATATTTGTGGATTTCACCGGCTATACCTGCACCAACTGCCGCTGGATGGAGTCGAATATTTTTACGAAGGTAGAAGTAAAAGACCGCTTTAAAGATTATGTACTGGTGCGTTTGTATACGGATGGCGGGAATAATTACCGGGAAAAACAACAGTACGAGATTGATCGTTTCGGTACAGCCGCCTTGCCATATTATGTGATCTTAAGCCCAGAAGATGACGTGTTGGGAAAATTCCCGGGTATGACCAGGAACTTAGAAGAGTTTCTGGAATTTCTTGATAAAGGATTAACCGGA
>JAYEFG010000089.1:0-8602 GCA_034658595.1 Fidelibacterota bacterium
CGTTCCGGATATGATGGAGAAAAACGGGAAATCAGACTAATTCTTTTTCCATCATCAAGTCCCCATCCTTGGTTAGTCCATTCAATTCAAAACCCAATTTTTCATATAATTTTATAGCAGGTTCATTTTTGGGCATCACCCGCAAGGACATTGTTTCCATTTTTTCTTCTTTAGCCAGTGTTTCAAGAAATTCCATTATTTTTTTAGCAAACCCTTGCCGTCTATATGGTTTATCAATAAAAATATGCAGTGCATGGGCGCGTTTAAAATCGGGTAAAATCATTACGTTGCCAATACCTACAATCCAATCATCCGATTTGATTACAAAACTTTGGATATCCTGATTGGCATATGTCATTGAGACCCATTTCTTAAATTTGAAGGGATAGGACATATTGGGACTTGTTAGATTCAAATCTTTCGGGTCCTTAAACCATTCAGTCAGGACCACTTCAAGGATGCGCGCATCTTTGGGCTTGGCGTAACTGACTTTTTCAATTGTGATGGACATGGGTTTTCTTTACCGATATTTTCGTAAGTTTGCACCTGAAATTTAGAAACAATGAAGTCCATAGTTACCATTTCAAAATTCAAAGAGGGAGATACAATCCAGGGATTCTACCTTTGTGTTGAAAAACACCTCCGCCACACCCGGGCTGGTGATCTCTACCTTGATCTTATCTTAAGAGATCGCACAGGTCAGGTGCAAGCTAAGGTGTGGGATAAAGTGGCCGACTTCAATGAGAAATTTTCCAGCGGTGATGCGGTGGCAATTAAGGGTGAAATTGATTTGTTTATGGACCGTCCCCAACTCACGGTAAAACGAATCAATAAAGCGACAGTCCAAAACTATGCTCGCTATGGTTTTGATCCGGCCCTGGTGATGCCCACTTCCCAAGCCGATCCGAAAGAAATGTGGAAGGAAATCATGTTTCTTATTAGAAAGATGAAAAATCCCTATTTGAAAAAACTCTGCGGGAATATTTATTCAGAAAATAAGGAAAAACTGTTCACCCACCCGGCATCAGTAGCCATGCATCACAATTACCGATCGGGTTTTTTGGAGCATATCCTTTCAATGGCACGGATAGCCAAACAGGTAGCACCCCATTACCAATTGGATGTTGATTTAGTACTGGCGGGCGTCCTTTTACACGACATCGGGAAATTGCACGAAATAGAATCAGACTATGAAGCTTCTTTCACAGAACATGGAAACTTAATCGGTCACATCGTCATTGGCAGGGATATGGCACGGGCCACCGCCGGGGAAATCAAAAAATTTCCCAAAAACCTATTATTAAAAGTGGAGCACATTATTCTGGCTCACCAGGGTAAGTATGAATGGCAAAGCCCCAAAAAACCTGCATTTAAAGAAGCCTTGCTCGTTCATCTCATTGATGTAATGGATGCCCAAATGAATATAATGGATATGGCCCTGGATGAGGACCGGGAAGAGGGAGATTTCACGAACCGACATAACTATTTCCGAATCCCATTATATAAAGGCATGGATGGAACTGAATAATCTGGTCCGGGCGTCCATTTATTGCGCCCTGGCTGTTGGCATGGGATTCTCCCTGATGCTTGTCCCCAATGTAGAACTCATTACTGTAATTGTATTTCTTTCAGGATTAACCCTTGGTATTGGATGGGGTGCCGTGGTCGGAGGAACGGCAATTTTCATTTATTCCGGATTAAACCCCATGGGATCCGGCCTGAGTTTTCCGCCATTATTAATTATGCAGATAATTGGCATGACCATTACCGGTGCAGCCGGAGGCTTGGTCCGGCCGGCATTTTTTCATAAAAATTTTAATGCAATATCATTGGCAGGATTAAGCCTCATGGGATTTTTCCTCACACTCATTTATGATGTTTTAACATTGGTATCCTATCCCATTTCGGCAGGATTAGGAATAACGGGTGTTATGGCTGCCCTGGTAAAAGGTATGGGCTTTACTATCTTGCACGAAATATCCAATGCAGTAGTATTTGTAGTTGCTATCCCCGGTGTAGTGAAATATCTAAAATAATAAATGGTAAAATTCATAGTTTCTTTAAGCCTCGTAGCAGGTTTATTTGCGCAAGGATTCCATTCAATTCCATTTGACTGGGGTGGTCAGAACGGCATCATAATTACCGATGGCGCTTTGTTTTGGAATAGAAATTGGACCTCAGGTATGCTTCTATTTGACGGAACTTATACATCCTACCCTGTGCGCTACGGGACCCATACATCCAATAAGTTTCAAGTGGCAAAAACAGGTGTTCTGCCTACTTGGAGTGAGATGCCCGATTCGAATAAAGTGGAAAGTTTTTTTAATTATTACCGAGGAGATTATCTATACAACCAATTGGAGGTTGGAGCGAATTTTGAGGAATCAAATCGAAAATTAGAAATCCGCGGTTTTAAACGAAACCATGGAGGAAACACGGGACATTATCTTCATCCCGGCAGCGGATCTTCACCGATTCACCATTCTTATCGAATTAATTATGGTGCCAAAAAAGGCGACCAAAAATTAGAAGTTTCAGCGGGAAGATTTGTGACTCGCAGTGGTTTGCCCGATTCCACCGCAAATGGCATGGAAAATGAAAATATTCTCAGTGCAGGCCTCCGCTTTCAACGTCCTGTCGGGAATTGGATAATGGACACATATGTCGGCCAATTCTTTCAACATCGACTGGTTCACCATTCTTCTGTTGCAGATTCAAATTATCGTGACATCAATAGGGGTCATTTCAATATTCAATTTGAATCTCCCAAGGGGATTGCATTTGGATTGACACAGGAGAATCAACAGGTAAACGACGATCGCCACAATCGATCATTGAAGTGGACCAAAGTTTATTCAGCCAAATCAATAGGAAACCTAGCCATGATGGGCGGTGTGCAAATATTGAACTCTGATGATACATTCCCATTTATTTGGCAATTGGACTATCGGAGGAATTTCCGAAAAGGATATGTGCAATTCACCTCTTCCGGATCGCCCAATCAAAAGCATCCGGATTTGGATGACCCCACGGACAACTCATCCTTTGAATTTTGGCATCGTTCGGTTGTTCATGGTGGAATGTCAAGCGGGGGAATGAAGATCAATGGATTTTTATCATTTGTTCAAAAGGGAATTGATGATAATGAGGAAGACAAAATTCTTTTTACTGGTGCTGACATCCAATACTTATTTAAGAATGGGTGGGGCGTTTATTCAAATATTACTACGCAATTGGATTCATCCATTTATGGTGGCGGTGTTGGTACTATGGCAGTGGCCGGCCTCAAAGGGAAACTTAACCTGTTTAAAGGATTTATGAAGATTGATGCCCATTTATGGGGGAGTGGAACAACGGGAAGAATTTCCTCATTTGGGTTTGACCCCATCCGCCATATACCCTTTATGAATACAAATTCAGAATGGATTTTGCCGGATAGATGGTTGCTTCATTTTCAAGGAGTAGCAAATATATCCGGTGTACTCCTTACCTACAAGATTAACAATATACTGAATGCAGTGGGTAGCGTAAGCGGTTTATCCACTGAGGAATTGATTTGGGCGCGCCCCAACCATGTATATCCAAAGTTGGGACGCATGATGCAATTTGGTGTAACCTGGACTTTTAAGAATTAATTCGCTTCTTTTTCGAAAACAACAAATGAACCTGGGATAGCCCCAACCTTGTACTGGTGAACCAAAGCTCCACTGCTGTCATACACATAAACATTGTCCGGCGCTTGATAATCCGTATCTGTTAAAAAGATATATTTCCCAAACGCCGCCGTAGCATAAGTACTACTCGTTTTCCCAATTATATTTTTTGTATCTGCCGTTAAATCCGGCTTCGGGGCTGCGATTCCTCCTTTGTAGGAGCGAGTGACCGTATTATTAATAACCACCATGTCGGCGCCATAATCGTCCGTTATCCCCAAATTATTCTTCTCAACTTTATCATTGCTTAAGTCAATGACAGAGTTGCCTACATAGGTTCTCCAATTGGGAGAAAAATACGTGCTGCCCACGTAAAGTTTTTTATCGTGAATGACCATATTCCCGGGGCCTTTCACAATGTCGTATGTTTTAGACAGGGTACCATCCTTATAGATCTTTAAAACACGATTATCCGCCGCAATCGGATTTCATGGTTATACTTGTATAAAGATATTCTTCATAGAAAATGATCATTTCGGGGAAGCCGTTAACCGGAATTGTATCTTCAATGGTATAGGTATTCAGATTCAGGACGATAATACCATTTACATTCCAAGCTGTTATATACGCCTTGTCATTATAGATAGCCATGTAGCGTGGACTCGCACCGGCCATGTCGATTTTTTTCACATGGGTGACTTGTTCACCGCCCAGGGAAAATTCTTCGATTGAATGACTATTATTATTCACCACAAACAGGGGGTCTCCCATAACGGTCATTGACTGGCCGATATCGCCTAAAGCCTGACCGGTCTGGTATTGATAGATTGGCCCGGATATTTCTGGTTTCTCAGGGTTAAACATCCAATGACTGGCATTCGATTGACCGAAGTTTCCCTCGCACAGAACGAAAATATTCATTTCTGTTAAGGGGTCGGATTCATTATTAAAGAGTTTCTCACATCCGATTAAAATCATCACCGGGATAACGAGAATAAACTTGAATATGTGTTTCATGATTTTTTCCTTTAATTTTGGTGTTTGAATTGAATTGTCAGTGAAAAACTCCGCCCTGGTTCGGGGTAGCCATTCACTGTCATGTAGTTTAGGTTTAACAAATTTTCGATTGAAAGAAGAATAGTAACGCGTTGGGTAGGAGGCCACTTGATTCCCCCGGAAAGTATAAGATAAGGTTCCATAGTTACATCTTTTGGCCAACTGTACATGGCAATTCTTTGTCCAACATACCGGGCTTGGATCCACCCGTTAACAAAGAGAGAATCAGTCTCAAGACTAATAAAGCCTAATATATCAGGTGCGTAGCGAAGCGGTTTATTTACGGTTAAATCTTTTGCATAATTATAACTGAAATGGCTGGAATAGCGGATGAGCTTGCACAATACGCCATGCAAAGTAATCGTTATTGTGTTGCGCCGAGTATTGGCAATATTCTGAGGTCGCCAGTAATTTTCTCCTGGCGCCCATTGAATCAGGTTTTTGCTTCGTTTTGAACTGATGCGAAGGGATAAATAATGCTTCCTTAATTGCCTGTCCCAATGTGCCCGAATCCAATTTGTCATTTCAGGCAAAAGTGATGAATTTCCCCCGGGATTCCAGTATAAATCATTGAAGGTGGGATAGCGGAACCCGTTGCCACCCATAATCGAAATGGAACCATTTTTCATTTGGTATTCAAATCCCGATTGCCAGGTCCAAGCACTGAATTTGGCTTTTTCCCGGTCGAATCGAATACCGCTTTGATTGGAAATATTTTGAGATAATGTCCACCGTAATGTGTTTGCATAGGACTGTATAATTCGGCGGATGCTATCTGTATTCGTACTGGAGATTGTTTCTTTTTTTAAGAATAACTTTTGGTTGATTTCAATAGATTCAAGTGGTGACGTCGTCCACCCGAGTTCAATTTGGGATGATTCTAATTTGTGCTTACTGTCAACAGCATATTGAGGATTGGTATAGTGTTCATCACTATTTCGGGAGGTGCTTGAAATAGATAAGAGATGTCTCGGTAATTGCCATATGGATTTTAAATTGAATAAACGCAGTTCATCTTTGCGGTGCGCGTCCGGGGAAGGAGAAAAAACCAATCCGGGAATACCGCGATCCTGTTCAGTAATTAGAGATTGAAGGGAAACAAACCAATATTGTGAAATCGCACGGTTGGCCCCTAATGAAATAAAGGATTGGTCAAATTTATTATTCCTAATTTTTCCAGTGTTCCCCTTATTGTTATAAGGAAAATCACCCTTTGAATTAAGTTTACCAAATCCCACTTTCGTATTCCAACCCATTGTAGGAATTTTGATTTGTCCTGCCATAGATTTTCTTCCGAAACTTCCGGTGGTAACATCAATCCGGGATGATGTTGAACTGCTGATGGCAATTGAACCATCAATACTACCCGATCCATAAGATAATGCGGCGGTTCGTGAAATGGATATCTGATCAAAAAGAAAAAATGGTATTTGTGATAAATCCGTTTCCCCATTTTGGGGACTGGTTAGGTCAATGTCATTCCACAATATTTTTGTATGGGACGTAAGTCCGCCATCAATAGAAACAGTACCTAAACCGCCTAGACCACCATATGTTCTCAGGGTGAGCGATGGAATGAATGCAAGGGTGGAAGCGAGATTTCGACCCGTTTTGGATTGGAAATGGTTTACTTGTATTTGAGGATCCCCAGTTACTTGGATTTGATCCAGTTCCAGGGGGTCTATATCCAATTGGATAAAAAATTCGTTGTGAGAAGGGATTACAGTTCTATATTTCTTGAACCCGTAATGATAAACAAAAATACTGTCTCCCGCGGACCCGGTCGAGGAAAAAAATCCGTATTCATCTGATACTGTCCATGTTCCGGAAGGTTGATGAACAATAATGGCATTAGCCACGGGAGTTCCACCGTTCCGGATAAAACCCTTTGCCTGTGGTATACCACCCCAGGCGGTGATGACCAGTAATATAAGTGGGAGAATTCTAGACAATGTTTCCCGCCAATAGTGGCGAGAAAATGTCAAAGATGTACGAATTGAAAGTGAAATCAAGTGTTCGAATCATGACCTTTTTTCCCGAAAGTCAGTGGATATACATTTTGCCCAGGTCTCCTGACTTACGCCGGTTAAATACTTTTAAAAATGTATCCCAACGATCACAGTAGCGGGTACTGTGCCCGAATCAAACGGGCTTCCCTGCTGCAAATATGTTTTAAATACCGGTGGGAATTTAGGGGTAGTAGTTCATTACTTAAAACGCATCATTCAAATTGTTTTAATTTTTTGAAAAATTGATGCACTTATGCATTCTGTCTGAGGGAACAACGGTGTAAATTCTGTGCTATGATTTCACCATCAAAAAATGGATCAATCCTAAATCGTTCTGTTCTGGTGCTGAATACAAATTATGCACCGATGGATATTTGCACCGCCAAAAGGGCGATTTGTTTATTTTACAATGAAAAAGTGGACATTTTGGAATCATATAAAGAAGCGGTTCATTCACCCTCGGTAACTTTATCATTACCAAGCATTGTTAAATTAAAAGATTTTGTACGGCACCAAAAAATGGATGTGGTCTTGAGTCGAAAAAATTTATTGATTCGGGATAAACATCAATGCCAGTATTGCCATGTTAAAAAAGGACCTCTAACCCTCGATCATGTTGTCCCGAAAAATCGAGGTGGGTTGGATTCTTGGGAAAATCTGGTAACTGCCTGTCAGGTATGTAACAGGAAAAAGGGCAATCGGACGCCAATTGAAGCGAAAATGCCTCTAAATCGAATACCCAAAAAGCCGAATAAAATTCACTATTTTCAACAATTTATTCATGAAAAACAAACGGCCTGGCGCCCCTATTTATTTTTGGAGTCTTTTTAAATGAAACGCGTCTTGAGCGGCATTCAACCTTCTGGGGATTTACACTTGGGAAACTATTTCGGCATGATGTCTCGAATGATTAAATACCAGGAAGAAAATGAACTCTTTTGCTTTATTGTAAACTATCATGCCCTGACAACGATTCAGGATAAGGAAAAACTTGCTGCAAACACTTTGAATGCCGCCGTGGATTTTATGGCCCTTGGGTTGGACTCTGATAAATCAACCTTCTGGGTTCAAGGAGACGTACCCCAGGTTTGTGAATTCACCTGGCTTTTATCCAATATCGTAAACGTCGGCCTTTTGGATCGGGCTACCTCATACAAAGATAAATTGGCCAAAGGAATGAAGGCTAATGTGGGCCTTTATTCATATCCGATCCTCATGGCTTCTGATATTCTGTTATTCGGTGGAGAAATTGTTCCTGTGGGAAAAGATCAAAAACAACATCTTGAAATGACCCGCGATATGGCCATACGATTTAATCAAAAATTTGGTGATGTTTTCGTTATTCCAGAGGCGGACATTGAAAAAACAACCCAGTTGGTTCCCGGAATTGATGGACAGAAAATGAGTAAATCCTATGGGAATACCATTCCAATTTTTGGTTCTGAAAAAGCGATTCGGAAACAATTTATGTCCATTGTGACAGATTCAACCGATGTTAATGAACCCAAAGACACCAATACGCCCCTGTTTCAGCTCTATAGCCTTTTTTTGGATGAGGATGGACAAAAGGAATTGGCTGATCGATATTGTACCCCCGGCCTTCGTTATGGCGACGTAAAAAAAGAATTATTTGGATGTTTCTGGACCCAGTTTAAACCTTTTCGGGAAAAACGGGAATATCTTGCAAAACATAAAGATTTTGTGCTGCAAAAATTAAAAGAAGGGGCTGAAAAAGCCAGGAACGTTGCCGATACATTTCTGACTAATGCACGGGAGGCCATGGGATTAAATTACGGGGATGCCCATGTATAAGGTTCAACTTGATAAGTTTGAAGGGCCTTTAGACCTGTTATTGTATTTTATCCATCGGGATGAAATTGATAT
>JAYEFG010000090.1:0-2353 GCA_034658595.1 Fidelibacterota bacterium
GAAGCAAAGGAAGAACTGAGAGAGGTTATTGATTTTCTCAAGAAACCGAATCGCTTCCAGAAATTGGGAGCGGAAATCCCGAAGGGAGTATTCCTGGTCGGGCCGCCGGGCACAGGCAAAACACTGCTGGCGCGCGCTGTAGCGGGCGAAGCAGGCGTCCCTTTCTTCAGCCTCAGCGGTGCTGATTTTGTGGAAATGTTTGTCGGCGTGGGTGCCTCCCGTGTAAGAGATTTGTTTGAACAGGGCAAGAAAAGTGCACCCTGCATTATTTTTATAGATGAATTGGACGCCGTAGGACGTCAGCGCGGTGCGGGTCTCGGCGGTGGGCATGATGAGCGCGAACAGACTCTCAATCAATTGCTGGTCGAAATGGATGGGTTTGAAGCCAACCAGAACGTCATTGTGATGGCTGCCACCAACCGGCCTGATGTGCTGGATTCGGCGCTCCTGCGAGCGGGACGCTTTGACAGGCAGGTGGTTGTGGATGTTCCCGACCTGATTGGACGTATCGGCATCCTCAAGGTACACGTTAAGAAAATCGTAATCAACAAACGCAAGGTGAATATAAAAGAATTGGCCAAAGGAACTCCCGGACTGGTCGGTGCTGACTTGGCCAACATCGTCAATGAGGCCGCCCTTTTGGCTGCCCGAAAACGCAAAAAATCCGTGGATATGGAAGATTTTGAAGATGCCAAGGATAAGGTTATGATGGGCGTGCAGCGCAAGAGTGTTATTCTTTCTGAAAAAGAGAAAAAGGTCACTGCCTACCATGAGGGTGGTCATGCTTTGGTGGCGATGAAAACGCCCGAAGCCGATCCTGTGCATAAGGTAACCATCATCCCCCGCGGGCAGGCACTTGGTGTGACTACTCAGTTGCCCATGGATGAACAGCATACCTACCGAAAAGATTATATCGAAGGTCGGCTGGGCGTCATGATGGGCGGGCGCGCCGCTGAAATGCTGATCTTTGATGAAATGACTACGGGCGCCGGGAATGATATTGAAAAAGCCACATTGATTGCCCGCAAGATGGTCTGTGAATGGGGCATGAGCAACGCTGTCGGGCCGATGACATTTGGCAAGAAGAATGAAGAAATTTTCTTGGGCCGGGAAATCCAGTCTCAACGGGACTACAGCGAAGAAACCGCCAAAATGATTGATCAGGAAGTAGTTAAAATTATCCGCAAAGCGGAAAAAACGGCTAAAACAATCCTGTCTGAAAATATAGATGTCCTACACCGAATGGCGGAGGAGCTTCTCAAGCACGAAACCTTAAACCGGGATGATATTGAAAAGATCTTGAATGGGAAAGCTATCCGCCGTTCCGGGAATGGCAGTCCAAAAAAGCGGAAATCCACTTCCCGCCGGAAAACAAAAAATAAGAAATCAACCAAGAAAAAAGTAAAACCTGAAACCGCCGGCGCTTCAGGCAATTAACCAACTTTTTAAGGACTCATTCCTTTTGCCGGGGATTTTGACCTCCATCATCCCTTAATTTTCATGATGACACATTCCGATTTTCATTCCTGGTTAATCAATCCTGATGGAAATACGCTTGTTATGGGTATCCTAAATGTAACTCCGGATTCCTTCAGTGACGGAGGACGGTTCCTGGATCCTGCTGATGCTGTTACTCATGCCGGCCAAATGATTCGGGACGGAGCCGACATCATTGACGTGGGCGGCGAGTCCACGCGCCCCGAAGCAGATTCAGTATCAGAAGGAGAGGAGTTGCGGCGAATCCTTCCGGTGATTGAGGGAATTCGTTCCAGGAGTGACTGCATGATTTCCATTGACTCAATAAAACCTGAAGTTGTTGCCGCAGCACTGGATGCCGGCGCCGACCTGATCAATGATGTGACCGGCCTGCGAAATGAAGAAATGATTAAGACAGCTGCGGAAAAACAGGTCCCTGTTATTATTATGCACATGCTGGGCAGTCCGCGCACCATGCAAAACAATCCGCATTATCATAACTTAATTGAGGATATTGCTGAATTTTTCCAGTGTCAGGTGGATAAGGCAGTCATGGCCGGAATCCCGGAAGAAAAAATAATCCTGGACCCGGGACTTGGTTTCGGGAAGAAAGTGGAGGACAATTTTACTCTGATCCGGAATTTGGCCCGGTTCTCGGAGTTGGGCCGCCCCATCCTGGTGGGGCCGTCCCGGAAATCATTTATCGGTTTTATACTCAATTTACCGGAAGACCAAAGACTGGAGGGCACTTCTGCGGCAGTCACTGCCAGTATTCTTAACGGCGCTAAAATTGTCCGCGTGCATGATGTGAAGGAAATGAAACGCGTGGCCCTGACTGCTGACCACCTTCGAGGATCCGCCTGATGATAGAACTGTT
>JAYEFG010000091.1:0-8573 GCA_034658595.1 Fidelibacterota bacterium
GCCAAAACATATGCAACCATGGGTGAAATTGTGGTGGCCATGAAGGCCGAATTTGGCGAATGGCAGGAAGCTGCCGTCTTTTAAAGGGGAACAATGAACAGTAATAAAAAATTCATGATTATGATTCTCGGTGTGATTGCCGTGGTCATTTTCTGGATCAGTTGGGTCTCATCCAATCCTGCAGATGAAAAAGCGATGGCGACTTTTGTTTCCGTTGAAGATCTGATCAATGACAATCTTAATCAGCGGACAAAATTGGGCGGCTTGGTGAAGGATGGTTCGATTGTCATTTCTGAAACAAATCATTTGGATTGTACCTTCATTCTGAAAGAAGGTCATACAGAATTGGCCGTGAAGTATGACCGCACTCGTCCGGATCTTTTCAAGGATGGGGCGGAAGTGATTGTGACTGGTCAATATTTAAAGGGTGTGTTTTATGCCGATGAATTGCAGACCAAATGCGCATCCCGGTACGAGGGCGACCTTCGGAACGAAAACAGTTATAACTTAACCGAAATCGATACATGACTCCAATTGCCGGCGGTGTGGCTCTGAACCTGGCCTTTGGGTTCTGCATTCTCACCGTCTTCACCCTATTCATTTATACTCGTAATGGGGACCAGCGCCTGTATCTAACCGGTCAGCGCCTGGCATTAGGAATTTCATTTTTTGTATTTCTGGCTACTTTTATTCTCAGTTACCAACTCATGATCAGCAATTTTGATGTGGATTACGTGGCCCGTTACACCAGCATAGAAACGCCGACTATTTATAAAATATCCGCCCTTTGGGCCGGGCAGTCCGGTTCGCTACTATTTTGGCTATTTATTTTATCTATATATGCCACTGTGGTTATTTTACAAAACCAGCGTAAACATAATAAACTCATGCCTTGGGTGATCATCACTTTGGCGATTGTACAAATGTTCTTTTTAGTCCTGACCAATTTTGTTACCAATCCTTTTATGCCTACGGAGGCGAACTTTGTTGTTGCCAATGGAAATGGCCTCAACCCACTCCTGCAAAATTTGACCATGGCCATTCATCCCCCAACTCTCTATTTGGGATATGTGGGCTTTACGGTGCCCTTTGGTTTTGCCATTTCTGCTTTAATGAACCGGGATACGAGTCCACTGTGGATCCAGAGTATTCGCCGCTGGACATTGGTGGCATGGTTATTCTTAAGTATGGGGATTATCCTTGGTGGCTGGTGGGCCTACCAGGAACTGGGTTGGGGTGGATACTGGGCTTGGGATCCGGTTGAAAATGCCAGCTTTATGCCCTGGCTCACAGGTACGGCCTTTGTCCATTCCATCATTATTCAGGAAAAGAAAGACATGCTGCGGGTGTGGAATATGGTCCTGATCATTATCACATTTACACTCTGTATTTTCGGCACATTCCTGACGCGGTCCGGGGTCATGAGTTCAGTTCACTCATTTACAGCCTCATCTTTAGGACCTATATTTTTGACATTCGTTTTCTTTATTTTGGTGGTATCCTTTGGCGTGATGTACACGCGCCTGAATGATTTGCGATCACCGAGAAAAATGGAATCCTTCACATCCCGTGAAAGTGGATTTTTGTTTAATAATATGGTTTTTGTGGTATTGTGTTTCGCCGTTTTCTGGGGAACGCTTTTCCCTGTTTTCTCCGAAGCAGTTCGAGGGACTAAGATTACGGTGGGACCGCCATTTTTCAACCAGATTAATATACCCATCGGATTGATTCTATTGGCACTGACCGGCATCGGGCCATTATTGGCTTGGCGTAAAACTGGCAGAAAAAGTCTTATAAGGAATTTTACATTCCCGATTTTAACCGGATTAGTTACTGCTGTATCGCTTCTTATCTTCGGTTACACCGGTAATGTAGTTATTTCTTTTAGTTTAGCCGCTTTTGTAACGGCGACTGTTTTAACTGAGTTTATACGGGGCATTCGGGCGCGAACCAATAAATTTGAGGAATCCATTTTTACCGCCTTAGCCCGGATGGTAAGTAAGAACCGCTCCCGATACGGCGGATATGTAGTACACTTGGGAATCGTCCTCATGTTTGTGGGTTTCACCGGTCATGCATTTGACGAAGAAAAAGAATTCAGCTTAAAGGTAGGAGAGAAGGATCACGTGGCTGGGTATGAATTTGAATTGGTTCAAATGTCCGAGGCAGAACGTCCCAACCATTATGCCTGGATATCGGACTTGCGGGTGACCGACAACCAGGGTCAATTCGTAACCAACCTCCGACCTGAAAAACGGGTATACTTTCATAAGAATCCTGATATAAATCGGAGACAGCCCCATAGCGAATTGGATATTCACTCCACCCTGAATAAAGATATTTATTCCATTTTCTCTGCTGTGGATAATGAAAATGGGATTGCCTTTATTAAAATCATGGTTAACCCCCTGGTGCGCTGGGTTTGGATAGGCGGTTATATTCTCGTATTCGGTACCGTGATTGCATTGTGGCCCCGAAAGGATTCATGATGGATTTCATGAGAGATTACGGTCTGATTCTAATTCTATTTATTCTGCCGGTTTTTTTCGTCCTTCAACCATTATTTCTGCCTCGTTTGAAAGCACCGGAAGAAAAGGCGGATATCCATGCGTTGAAGCGAAAAAAACTTTTGCTGTATCGCCAGATTAAAGAATTGGAAATGGAGTTTGACATTGGAAATATTAATGAAGAAGATTTTCATTCCGGACGGGCCGAATTAAAACAGGAAGTTTCAAAAATTATCACTCTGTTGGCATCAAAATAAATATTTTACAGTGCTTGCCGTTTCTCATCTATCAAAATCTTTTAACCATCGTCCTGTACTGAAAAATGTTTCCTTTTCTATCAAGGAGGGAGAAACAGTTGTCATATTGGGGAAGAACGGTGCCGGGAAATCCACCTTACTGCGCATCATTGCACGAATCCTGGCTTGTGATGGTGGTGATGTTCTATTCCAAAATAATGATTTGCTCAAAGGGGTTCCTAATACACGAAAAAATTTATTATACCTAGGCCATGCTCCCGCCATGTATACCGCTTTATCGGCAGTAGAAAATTTAAAATTGGCCATGGACCTGCGCGATCAATTAACCAGTCAACCAATCATAAGGAATTACTTGGGTAATTTTGGTTTAACTGACCAAGCTGACGATCCGATTTCCATCTATTCCCAAGGGATGCTCCAGCGCCTGAAACTGACTTATGCGGAGTTGGCCGATTGGGATTTATTACTTATTGATGAACCATTCTCTGGGCTGGACCAAGACGGTGTGACGCAAATGGATGATGCCTTGACCCGCTGGAAGTTGGGCGGTAAATCCATGTGCATGGTGCTCCACAACCGTGAACGGGCAGAAAAGTACGGGGATCGCATTCTTCATCTGAATGATGGCATCATTGAAAAAGTCTAATGTTTTTAACCCTGCTTAAAAAAGAATTATTCATTGAATTCCGTTCTCGGGAAGTAACGCTCTCCATGCTGGTTTTTGGTTTATCTATTATTCTTACTTTTGCATTTACATCCAATGTGTCTCCGGTGATTGTGGCAAACTATGCCCCAGGGATGTTTTGGATCATGGTATTGTTCGTGACTGCTGTGGGAGTTCATCGATCTTTTTCATACGAAAAGGAATTTGACGCTTTTTCCATGTTGATCAGCGCACCCATTGACAGGGGACTTGTATTCCTTTCCAAATGGATCAGTGGATTTATCTTTTTAACCCTGATGGAAATTCTGATTCTGATTCCGTTTTTTAAATTTTTAATGATCAATTTTCCTCAGGACCTTTTAATTGCCATCGGAACAACATTACTTATCAATTTGGCAATTATGGTCGTTGCCAGCTTAGTGTCGGGTATTGCTATGCGGGCCCGGCTGAGTGAAGTATTATTGCCCGTTTTAATGTTTCCCCTGCTTTCACCGGTCATCATAGCAGCGACAAAAATATCCACGGGAATCATGGCAGGGGAGCCCTATGAATTATGGCAAATATGGTTATTGATCATCCTGACAGTTATTGTAATTTTCGCTCTTGTTGGATACACCTTATTCGACTTTATCACTGAAGAATAATGCGCCCATTTTTTCAAAATAAGACCAACCGAGTTTGGTTTTTGTTGGCAGCCGGCCTCATGCTTTTCAATGTTTGGAATGTGATTGCTAATACACCCATGGTGCCGGACCAGCACTGGGCCCAGAAGATTTTCTATGTTCATGTCCCCTCAGCGTGGGTAGGATTCCTTTCATACTTTGTTGTGATGATCGCCGGTATTATGTTTTTTATCAAAGGGGATGATCAGTGGGATGATGTAGGTTTGTCAGCGGCAGAAATTGGTACTGTATTCATTTCACTTGTTTTAATTACCGGCCCAATCTGGGCCACACCGATCTGGGGTCAGCCCTGGATCTGGGAGCCGCGCCTCACCACAACTTTGATACTTTTTCTTATCTATATCGGTTATTTTATGGTGCGATCTTTTGGGGGGCATGCAGAACGGGTGAAGCGTTATGCCGCAGCCCTAGGGATAATTGCATTTGTGGATGTACCGATAATTTTTGTTTCGGTCCAATTCTGGGCACCGGAGATCCAGTCCCATCCCCAGGTAGAAATGGCTAGCCAACCCTCAGGGATTCTGGTACCCTTTTTATTATCCCTGGGCATTTTTACCCTTCTATATACCTTAATGTTGAAATACAGAATTCATGTGATACGAATCAAAAACAGGAATGTGGCTGATGTATAATTTCTTTAGTTACTTTCTATCCGTTTATTTGATCGTGTTTGGAACCATTGTAGTATGGTTCATCATACAATTTCGTTCGGAAAGTCGCTTGCTGAACAAATATCAAAATAAACACTCGAAATAAGGAGTTATTTTAAATGGAACGTAAAATCGTTCATGTCATAGGGACAGGTACCATCGGAGAGCCGTTGATCGGTCTGCTGTGTGATTATCGTGATCAACTTGGGATTGATGAAATCACCTTTAACAAGAATACACCACTGCGGGGTGATCGTTCAAAAGTTTTTGATCTTTTAAAAAGGGGTGCCCGTTTAGCTGTAAATGAAGACCGTTTGGAGGGCTTTAAAGAATTGGGTGTGGATCCTGAATTGGAAACGGAAGAAGCCATTAGCCGCGCTTCGGTAGTGGTTGACTGTACACCCTCCGGTGTCGGCCACCAGAATAAGGAGAAGTATTATCAAAAATTCGCCAATAAGGTCAAAGGCTTTTTGGCTCAGGGCAGTGAAGATGGCTTCGGGGTAAAGTATGCCCGTGGCATCAATGATTCTGTTCTGAAAAATGGGGAAAATCAATTTGTCCAGGTGGTATCTTGCAACACCCACAATATTTCATGCATTACAAATACACTGACACTGGATGATCGTGGTCCTGAAAATCTGAAAGAAGGCCGTTTTGTCTGTGTCCGCCGTGCCAATGATATAAGCCAGGCCGGTAGTTTCATCCCTGCGCCGGAAGTGGGGGGACACGGTGATGAAATGTTCGGTTCCCACCACGCTAAAGATGCCTCAGAACTCTTCTCCACTTTAGGGTTTGACTTGAATATGTTTTCCTCTGCTATGAAAGTGAACAGTCAGTATATGCACGTATTATGGTTCGCTTTGAAATCAAAAGAACCCATCAATCTGAATGAAGTGAAAGATCGCTTGGTAGCCAATGACCTGGTAGCCATGACCACCAAAAATATGACCAGTACTGTATATTCATTTGGCCGGGATCATGGCCATTTTGGCCGGATTTTGAATCAAACTGTTGTTGTGGAACAATCTCTTCATGTGAAGGGAGATCACGAGATTTATGGATTCTGTTTTACACCACAGGATGGGAATTCCATCTTGAGTAGTATTTCCGCCGCGGAACGATTCCTTTATCCCCATTCCTATGAGAATAAAATCCAGTGTCTTAACGAGCTCTTTTTCGAGGAAATTTGAGTTTAAATGTTGAAACGGTCGTCACCGGCCCGTTTCAGGAAAACAGTTACATTTCCTGGTATCCCGGTTCGCCCGATGCAATCTTGGTGGATCCCGGCGATGATGACCCCTTAATCATTCAAGCCCTTGGGTCCCATAACCTGGTCCCTATTGCCATAATCAACACCCATGCCCACTTGGACCATATCGGTGCCGTCCAGCCACTGAAAGAAAAATACCAAATTCCCTTTTACCTTCATGAGGATGAAAAATTTATCCTTGATACGTATGAAATGACTTGCCGGATGTTTGGCATGCCGCCTCGAAAGGCTCCGACTGTGGATACGTGGTTTAAGGGGGAGACAAAAATTTCCATCGGTGGATTTCATTTTAATACTGTGAATACGCCGGGCCATACACCCGGGGGCACATGCCTGGAAATTGATAACCATCTTTTTGTGGGAGATACCCTGTTCCGGGGGAGCGTGGGACGGACCGACCTGCCCGGTGGAGATTGGACCACTTTGAAATCATCCCTCGTTCATTTGGTCAAATCTGTAAAACATGATCAAATTGTCCATTCCGGACACGGCGCCGATACAACATTAGAATTTGAAATAAAAGAAAACCCCTTTTTAATTCCCTTAAAAGACAAGCTAAATTGAAGCTTATGAAAGTTATAGATTTCCTCGAAAAATCAAACAAAACACTCTTTTGTTATGAAATTATTCCGCGCAACCGCGGCGGTTTAATCGACAAAATATTTAATCTGGTGGATAAGCTAATGCCCTTCGACACGCCCTTCATTGATTTAACCAGCCGATCCACTGAAGTGTATTATGAAGATGTTGAGCATGGACTCGTTACTTCACTACGAATCGAAAAAGAACAAAACCCCTTTTTAATTCCGCTGAAAAATCGAGTAAATTAGCGGTTAAAATGATTAATAGGTGTTTTTGAACATTAATGTTCAAATCAATAGAATATAGTTATGAAAATTTCAGACAAATTAGAAAATTTTAAGGCCCAAGGTAAAACTTATTACAGCTTTGAGTTTTTTCCACCCAAGACGGACTTTGGCCTAGATAATCTTTATAGCAGAATTGATAGAATGGCATCTCTGCAACCAGCTTATATCGATATAACCTGGGGAGCAGGTGGATCCACTGCTGATAAAACTTTGGAAATGAGTAAAACAATCCAGAAATATTTTGGATTAGAAGTAATGATGCATCTTACTTGTACAAACATGCCCGTATCATCAATAAAAAAGGTTCTCGTAGATGCGCAAGATAATGGACTTTCAAATATTCTGGCGCTCAGAGGAGATCCGCCGGAGGGAACCGGAGAATGGGAAAAACATGAGCGGGGATTTAAATATGGCATTGACCTTGTTCGCTTTATAAGGAAGGAGTTTGGTGATGACTTTTTTTTGGGTGTCGGCGGTTATCCAGACAGCCATCAAGAACAAAGTGATATTGATATAGACATATCGTATTTAAAGGAAAAAGTTGACGCAGGATCAGACATTGTTGTAACTCAATTATTCTATGATGTGGATAAATTTTTGGTCTTCAGAGATAAATGCTCCACCAAAGGTATACATGTTCCGATAATTCCTGGAATCATGCCCATACATAACTATGCCAGGTTTATAAAATTTACTCAATTCTGTAAGATTAGTATTCCTAATTCAGTTACCAAAACAATTGAGTCTTTGAAAAATGATGATTCCAGCGTGATTAATTATGGCATTGACCAGGCAACTTCAATGTGTGAAAAACTCATTTCAGAAGGTGTACCTGGTTTGCATTTCTATACACTTAACCTCGAACATTCTGTTTCGGGAATATTAGAATTACTTGGCCTAACCTCAATTCAAGGGTCTGTAAGGGAATTACCATGGCGCCAGTCAACAGCGGGAGATCGAAAAACTACAGAGGATGTGCGGCCAATATATTGGAGTAATCGTCCGGTCAGTTATTTAACGCGTACGGAAACTTGGGATGATTTTCCTAATGGTCGTTGGGGTGATATAACAAGTCCCACATTTGGAGAACTTAATCAGTATCATGCTATAAGAGCAGGGTCAAAAAGTGATAAAGTTAAAGCCCGAAGGAAAAAACTCTGGGGTGAACCGAAATCGGTCAAGGATTTAACGAAGGTTTTTGTATCCTTTTGTGAAGGTAAAATAAATAGTTTGCCGTGGTGCGAAATACCACTTGCCATCGAAAGCAAACAAATCTCGAAAGAATTGACTAAACTAAATGATTTGGGCTTTTTTACAATCAATTCCCAGCCAAAAGTCAATGGTGTACCCTCAGAGGACCCTGATGTGGGATGGGGCGCTCCAGGAGGTAGAGTGTATCAAAAAACCTATCTGGAATTTTTTACCTCAAAGGATAAACTGGATAAATTACTGGAGACTATGGACTCTTTAGACAATATATCTTTTCAAGCCATAAATAAAAGCGGTGATTTAATTTCGAATTTGCCAGAAAATAGTGTCAATGCCGTAACGTGGGGTGTTTTCCCTGGGCAGGAAATAATGCAGCCTACTATTGTGGATACACGGTCATTTTTAATTTGGAAGGATGAAGCGTTCAGCTTGTGGATTGATGATTGGGCCAACATTTATGATAC
>JAYEFG010000092.1:0-8538 GCA_034658595.1 Fidelibacterota bacterium
CAAGTTTCCAAATTGGCTGAGTTACCTATCGGTAACGGTTCCTGCGACTGTGCCGATTGCTCAGATGAAGAAATTAACCCTTAAAATATTCTTATAATAAAAAATATACAATTGATATAGTCATTTGTGATTCAAGTCGCTAAAGGGTATTTTTCCTTTCAACCCTTGTGCGCAATTTCTTAATCATCCTCACAATATTTTCAGTCTCACTCCAGGGTGATGACCATACCATTGCTGTATTGGATTTCACCGGGGCAGGGGTTCATGGGGCAGATTTGCAATCCTTGAGCGAACAATTTCGTGTGGAACTCTTAAAACAGGATACGCTCAGGGTAATGGATTATAATGACATGACCCATATCCTGTCTATTGCAGGGTATGAAAAACCCCAGTGTACCACCATTGAATGTGCTGTAATTAGTGCAATGCTGTTGGACCAGGAATGGATGGTCACTGTTAATATAAGCAAGATTGGAGAAGTGTACGTATCGGAGGGCAGGCTGTACGAATCCCAAACAGGCCGCGTTGTCAATGTGGTGAATTATGATCATGAATTATCCATGGAAGGCCTCAAAACACGAGGGATGCATAACCTGGCAGAAATGCTCATGTCAACCCGGATTCCCTTGGAATTTCACCAAAGACAGAACTGGGTATATATCAAGACAAAACCATCCGGCGCCATGGTTCGTGTTGGCAGGGATACGCTTAGTGGCGTCACACCAATGGCATTGGATCGTGTGGTGCTTGAGAGCCGGCCGATTATCATCCTGAAAAAAGGATTCGAGCCCTTTCGCGTAAAACACCTTCCTGAAGATATTTCGGATATTATCTATGTCGAATTGCAGCATTTGGTTCCCCAAATCGGACATGTGGCTTTTGGTGATCCCGTTCCCGGTGATATTGTTATCGTATCGGAGGATGGTGAAATCCGCTTTTTAATTGACGAAGGAGCTATTGAATTTTTGGATCTGGAAGCCGGTAAATACACTTTAGAATCTGGAAAGTATATTATCCACAACGGTGAGTTTCGAATCCGGCACCGGCGGACGACACAGTTGAACCATGAATTTTATGAAGTTGCGCATTTAGAAAAACAACGTGATAGGTATAAACTGAAACGGAACCTATTGATTGGATCATTGATCATTAGTGCAGGTTACCGAGGTTATCTCCAATATGAGTCTGATGAAATTTATAAAAAATACGGCAGTACCATTATCGAAGGAGATGCCCATCATAAAAAGATTGAAAAACTGGATGAACTCAAACCCATCATGGATGGATTATCTGTTTTTATCGTTTTCCCAATTATTTATTACCATGCAAAATATCTGCAAATGATACGGTGGTTGCGGACAGGATGAGAAAAGTAATAATTCTGTTCATTCTGGTTATGGCATGTGAAGATGTGAAACGGGTGTGGGATAATCCCTATGATCCCCGCAGTGACCGCAGTTTATGGACGCCGGATAGTCTCGCTATTTTGCAGAAATCTCCTTATGAAATTGAATTATCCTGGCTGAGAAAAGGTCGTGATTTTGATGGTTTTAAAATGGATAAAAAAGTGGGTGAAGGGGAGTGGCAGGGCAGTATCGCTGTCCTTTGGGATTCTGTCTATACATGGATTGATACAGTTGATCTCAAGGAAATTGTGACGAATCCTGTTGAATATTTTTACCGTATTTATGCATATGCAGATACCAATACTTCAAATAAAGTCAGTGTAAAGATTAAACCTGCGGTTCCCGGTCCCCCCGGAGCGGTTGATATTAAATCAGTTGCCTATGTTCATACGCCTGAAAAAAAACTTACCGTCACATGGGGAAAATCTTCCGAGGGAGACTTTTTAAAATATCACCTTTATCATGGTGTAATGGAAAACGGGAGTAAAGTGTTAATTCAATCGTATGGAGATGTGACCATAACCGATTATGAAACAACAGTGTTTACACCCATTCAGGAAAACTGGTATTGGATTGAAGTGGAGGACTCCACAGGACAGAAAACAATGGGCAGGGGCAAGGGGCATACAATTGATGCTGTTCCTAATGCTGTACAATTGGATTCGATCACCTATGCAGGTGGAAAGTTTTCGTTAAAATGGTCCAAATCGCAAATTTTTGATTTTGAAAATTATGTGATTGAACAAATCTCCTTACCGGACTCAACCGTTGTTGATTCAGCCGTTTATGATTCCCAAGCGGATACATTAAAAACTATTGACGTGGTAATTGATAAAGAACAATATTTTCGTATTCGCGTCACGGATAAATGGAATCAATCGGCTTGGAGTAACGTAAGGGGCGCATCCTCCTATCAACGGGTGGTTAAAGTGGATTATATTCGTGAATTAGGGGATGATATTACGATTGCGAACTTGGGTGCGGTTTTGCCTTTTACCCATGTATTAGCCAATGTAAATGCCCAATTCCCAATTTGGATCCAGGATGGTGAAAAGGTTTTTTCACTGATTAACGGCGGGGTGGGTTTGATTGTTGGTGAAAATGGCACTAATTTGAGAACTATTTCCGGAGAAGAACCCCAGGATATTGCCTTTAATTCTGATCAATCCATGGTAGTGTTTACCGGAACAGATCATAATATCTATCTGTTGAACCTGAATGAGGATCAGTCGCCATCAAAACTAACCGGCACCTCTAACAATGAATGGTATGGTGACCCGGAATTTGTTTTGGGAGGTACTCGCATTATGTATTGGCAGCGCAAACACCAGGCCAATAATAATGTGGGTGTGAAGGATATTTTTGTCATGGATCTCGACGGAAAAAATGTGAAGCCAATTACCAGAGCGCAAAATGTAGATAAATTCATCATGCCCAGGATGTCGCCAAATACAAGTAAAATTCTGTACGTTATGGAAGGGGATGGTCTATATATCATGAGTTATCCAGAGGATACATTGGGTGTGGCCGTAACAAAGGACGATGGTCAAAAAATCATCCCTGTGTCGAGTAAATATTTCAGAAATATTCGTTGGTCTTCAGATAGTAAAAAAGCGATTCTTTGGTCATATGAGAATGGCAGTTATTTTTTGTATGTATTCGAATTGGGCGGATTACCGGAGTTGAGGCTCCTCCAGGCAGGGGCGCGTTATGCAGACTGGATGTATGGCAGCAGTACCGATACGGTAATCTTTCGCAGTGAATCATCCGATGCCATGTTTACCAAAGAAATCAGCGCAACCTCTGTTTCAGAACCCACTTTATTCTACAATGCCCCTTGGGCGCAACGTCAACCGAGACAATAATTGATGGATCTAAAAGCAATCAGGCGAAAAGATTTTGACTATTTAACAGCCATCGAAGCGCGCTGGCGGGATATGGACGGCTTGAGGCACATTAACCATGCCACCTATTTAACATATTTTGAAACAGGAAGAATCCAATATTGGTCTCACTTGGGATGGGACATTAATCAATGGGAAGCTGAGGTCAGTACCATTTTAGCTAGTATGAAAATTGATTATATCCAGCAATCTGCCCATCCCAATACATACGAGATCGGCAATAGAATTACTCGCCTGGGAATAAAAAGTTTTGATGCATTTTCAGCTATATTTGAAAAAGGGAATGAAGTTCCTATCGTAACAGGAAACTTTACTATTGTTACATTTGATTATCAATCCCAGGAAACGATTCCTGTTCCTGATATCATTAAAAAAGCCTATAATCCTTTTTAATGCCTGCTCCTCAAGGAATACCGGCAAAACAATGGTCTGAACGGCTTATCGATCGCTTGGCCTATGCCCATGACGCCAGCATGTACCGCCTGGTACCTCAAGCGGTTGTCAGGCCAAGTAATGATGCTGAAGTGCAATCATTACTCACCCATGCAAATGACACCAAAACTCCTATAACGTTTCGAACGGGGGGGACGTCCCTTTCCGGGCAATCTATTACTGAAGGGATTATTGCTGAAGTTGTACGAGGTTGGCAGAATTATGAAGTTTTAGATAAGGGAAATGCTATAAAACTTGAGCCAGGGGTAATTGGCGCTCGGGCAAACATTTATCTCTCCGCCTATCAAAAACGCATCGGCCCGGACCCGGCCTCAATTAATGCTGCCCGAATCGGTGGTATTATATCCAATAATTCATCAGGAATGGTTTGCGGTGTAAAAAATAATGCTTATCATACAATGAATAGTTTGCGCTTCATGCTAGCCAACGGTCATATCTACGATACATCAAATAGGGGAGATTATAATCGTTTTATTGAAAAAGAAACTGACCTTTCAAATGGTATTCTTGCTTGTAAAAAAGAGATAGAGAGTCAATCAAAACTGGTGGATAAAATACGGCATAAATACCGTATTAAAAATACTTTAGGGTATTCACTTAATGCATTTATTGATTATGATCATCCTATGAATATCTTTGCCCATTTGATCATAGGATCGGAGGGAACATTGGCTTTTTTCTCAGAAGTGGTATTGAAAACCATTGATGATCCCCCATTGAAAGCAACGGGACTGGCATTATTTGATTCAGTTGAAACCGCCATGGCGGCCCTGCCCGTATTGGTGGATGAAGGCGCCGATGCGATAGAAATGCTTGATGACGCATCCTTGCGCACTGCCCGTTATCTTGAAAATCCACCCTATGACCCGAACCTTATACCGGACAATTCTTCCGCCCTTTTATTTGAATTTCAAAAATATCACTTGAATGAAATTGATCATCTTACGCAAACAATTCCCCATGCATTAATCTTGGCTGGGGGGCAGCTTCCTTTGGGCATGATATCTGACGATGGTCAACGTTTTAAATTATGGAATATCCGCAAAGGGTTATACCCCACGGTCGGCTCTATGCGCAAGAAGGGTACCAGCGTTATCACAGAAGATTTATGTTATGATTACCGGGATTTACCAAAGGTTGTGAATGAACTCAAATTGATCTGCCGCCACTGGCAATACGATGATGCGGTGATATTCGGTCATGCCAAGGATGGGAATCTTCATTTTGCCGCATCCATGGATTTAAACAGTCACGATGGCGCGAAGCGGTTTGAGGGTTTACTGGATGACATGGTGAAGCTCACCGTAGGAAAATTTGATGGTTCATTGAAAGCAGAGCATGGAACCGGCCGCAATATGGCTCCTTTCGTGGAATATGAATGGGGGGGTGATTTATATAGAATTATGTGGAGAATCAAAAATCTGGCGGATCCAAATAGCATTTTGAATCCCAATGTCTTATTGACGAAAGATAAAAAAGTCCACGTGAAAAATTTAAAGAAAATGCCCCTAGTATCTGATGAAGTGGATTTGTGTGTGGAGTGCGGATTTTGTGAACCGGTATGTCCTTCCAGGGAATTAACCATGACGCCGCGCCAGCGTATCGCTGTGCAGAGAGAAATTGCCGGCGGCTATGCTGACCCATCCGTAATGGATGAATATCGTTATGACGGCGTGGATACCTGCGCCGCAGATGGATTGTGTGAAATTGCCTGCCCGGTGAATATCAATACAGGATCCTTTGTAAAATCATTAAGACATGAATCCGAATCGAAAGTGGGTAGGATCGTCAGTCGATGGGCAGCAAATCATTTTGGATTTGTTCAATCTTTGGCACGAATAGGATTAAAAATAGGACATGGAAGCGAAAAAATATTGGGTCAGCCATTCCTGAAATTAATTACCCGGTTTTTAAATAAAATCGGTTTAACGCCTCAATGGAATGAAAAACTGCCCCACGCTGCGGCACCGCTTCCTGTTTCAAAACCAAATGATGGAGAACAGTGGTTGTATTTCCCTACCTGTTTAACGCGGGTATTCGGAAGCGATGGTCAAAAGACATCATTAGGCGAAGTGTTAATGGAAATTTCACAACAGTCAGGTATATCAATCCGGATACCACCCGGTATAAATTCAACCTGCTGCAGCCAACCATTTTCGTCCAAAGGTTACCAGGATGCGGCAATTTCTATCCAGGAGAAAACGATTAATTCGCTTTGGAATTCTTCAAAAAATGGTGAAATCCCTATTGTTGTGGATACGTCTCCCTGCACCTATCAATTTCTTCATCCAAATGCTGGATTAAGCACGGAAGTGCAGCATAAGCTGAAACAATTAAAAATTGTGGATATTATTCAATTTTTGGACAAATGTATTGGAAACCCTGCCTGGCCAAAATTAAAGGATGATATTGCATTACATCCCACGTGTTCGACAGAAAAAATGGGCCATTCACAGGCAATGAAAAAGTTAGGAGAAAAATGTGCAAGTAATGTTACGATTCCAACCCATTGGGGCTGTTGTGGATTTGCTGGAGATCGGGGGCTAATTGTTCCGGAATTGAATCAATCGGCAACCGCACCTGAAGTGCAGGATATAAAAAGTCATACAAGGGGATTTTCCACCAGCCGTACTTGTGAAGTGGGGATGATGTCTAATTCTGAGGTTAACTATCAATCCATAGCCTTTTTGGTGAAGGAATACTTGGACCAATCTGTGAACTAACGCACTTGAGGTGTATGCTTTATTGGGTAAATTCCCTGGCATAAATAAAATTTTTATGAAAAATTAAAGGACGAGAAATGGTTCAATCCACACTCAAAAAATATTCAATTATACTGTTTTTATTTGTTTTTACATTTTGTTATGCTGAAACAATCGGCAGGGTGATTAAGGCCAATGGTGAGGTACTCATCAAACCCATCGGTGGTGGTACCTATTCTGTCAGTGTAAGGCCGGGGCAGGCTGTATCCAATGGTGATGCCATTCGTGTAGGCGAAGCCAGTTTTGCAGTAGTTATTTTTCTCGATGATAAATCGGTGGTGAAAATTAGGGAAAATACCGATTTCCAGTTTGTGGAAACGTCCAATACCCGCAGCCTCATTATCGAACAGGGAACAACGCTGCATAATGTAAACAATCAAGACAGAAAAAAAGCATATCGTGTAGAAACACCCGTGTCGGTCGCCTCTGTAAAAGGGACGGAATTCTCCGCATTTCATGATGCAGTAGCCGGTGTGGACAAATTCGTCGGTAAATCAGGTAATTTTGAAGTGTTTAATACCATCAGCGGGATGACAGTTAATGTTGGTCCCGGTCAGAAAGCGGTATCAAATGCCATGGGACAACTGATACCGGCACCGGCGGAACCGGGGGATTATCCTGAAGATCCTGAAGGTGAAGCACCGGAAGAACCCCAGGAAGAACCGGAACAGTCTGAAGAACCGGAGGAGACACGGGATCCGGATGACCAGCGCCAGGTAGAACCCGAATCTGAAGATCAAAAACAGGAACAGAAAACTGAACCGGAAGAAACTTCTGAACCGTCCGATGCAGAGCCCGAGCAATCAAAACCTGGAGAAAAACCAAAACCGAAACCCAAAAAACCATTTAACTTAGGGTTGGGTGTTGGTTCAGCCACGATTGACGGAAATATTTATAACCAGGTGGCACTGCGACCGGAATTATCATTTGGAAAACTGGGGCTTGGCCTCGACCTTGTTCTTTACATTGATAATGAGGGGAATGTTCGCAAGGATGAATGGGATGAAACATCAGACTTCATTGACAAATTTTTATTCATTCGCTGGGGACAAAAATCAGATCCATTTTGGTTTAAGTGGGGTTCCTTAAACAATGTTACCTTAGGGTACGGTGGATTATTGGCAGGATATTCTAATATGATGGAATTTCCTTCGGTACGAAAAGTGGGTATTAATACAGGGATGTCTTTCGGCAATTTCGGTACGGAAGTCTTTATGTCGAATATGAAGGATTTCTCCCGCGGTGGAACGCTCATGGGTCTTCGGGGGACCTATAAATTATCCGAAGCAATTCCGCTTACATTCGGATTGAATTTTGTTATGGATATGAATCAATTCTCCGGATTGAAAGATTCAGATGATGATACCTATCCCGATATGTTTGACGATTTCCCCGATGATAAAGATTATTGGAATGACACCGACGGTGATGGTATCCCTGATTTCAATGGCGGAAATAAAGAACCGGAGAACGGCTGGGATATTGATGGTGATGGTGACAATATACTGGATTCGGTAGATAATGACCTCAAACTGAAACCAACCCCATTCAGCCTGAAAAGCAACAAAGCAACAGCCCAAGGATTTGCCTTTGATCTGGGGTATCCCATATTAAAAAGCAAAGCCTTCACTCTTGAAGCCTACATGGAATACAATAAACTTATTTTCCCCAAGGTTGGCGGAGATGCTTATTACAGCCGCAAGGCCATTGATGGTACCGGCATTACGGTGCCGGGTGTTCGGGCGAGTTTATTCAGCTTCCTGAATGTGAGTTTCGAATACCGCATCAAGCAGGGATTTTTTGCGCCCCAATTCTTTGACGGCAGTTATGACCTTTCCCGTGTGGTAGCGGAATTCGGTGAATCGGGAACTGTGATCCGTACCAAAGAACAGGTGGTTCTTGTGGATTCATCCAATACAGCAGGGATGTATGGTTCCGCATCCGCGAACCTGTTTAATCTGGTAAGTTTCAATGCGGCTTATGCCAGCATGAAAGGGGAAGGGGATGTGGAAT
>JAYEFG010000093.1:0-2337 GCA_034658595.1 Fidelibacterota bacterium
GTACTGTTAAATCGGCACTTTTTTCAATCGTAACTGTATCATATGCCAATGGTGATCGTTTTTTCTCTTTAACAAAGAAACCGTATTTTTCCGGCGATTTTGCCATGATTGTGGCGGCTAAAAAATAGGGGATATAATTCCGTGTTTCCCTGGGAAGTGAATGGAGTTGCCAAAAGTCCGATGTCTGGTGTAGGCGTGTACCTCGGCGAATTCGGCCCTCCCCGGCATTATAAGCGGCCAAGGCCAAATACCAATTATCAAATTCATCGTAAAGATCGGCAATGTAGGCACAGGCAGCGCGGGTGGCTTTTTCAGGATCCCGCCGTTCATCCACGTACCAAGTCCGGTCCAATCCATATAATTTCCCGGTGGAATAAATGAACTGCCACATCCCATTCGCCGCTGCCTTGGAATATGCTTTCGGATTTAACCCGGACTCAATCATGGCCAAATAGATCAATTCTGGCGGCAGGTTACATTCATCTAAAATCTGAGAGATCGTGGGGCCGTAAACGTCTAGGCGGGCCAACCAAATTTCAAATTGGCGCCGTCCCTTAGTCTGAAAATAATGAATATACTGGTCCACTTTTTTATTGCGGACCAAGGGAATGTGACCATCGCGGTCATCCAATACTGTAAACTGGGAAGCACCCATTTCAACTTCCAAGGGCCCCGTGATAGAGGTTACATCCATGCGCAACTGTTCAGCAGTAATGACAGCGTCCTCTTTATCAAGGGTGTTAAAACGGTGTGTATAAAGTTCTACAAGCGATTCCTCAAATCGGTTGAATTCTTCCAGATCTTCATCATTCATATCACCGTATTGATCTGCTTCAGTCAATAAATCAAAAATACGATTCAGGGTATAAACAACCTCCAGTGTATCTTCCATTACGTCGGCAATGAGGGCATCGGACAGGAGCACTTTTACGTCACGCAAAAGCTGGGGTAGACGGTTCTGATTATTTTCAAATCCGTTCTGGGTCTCATATTGCCCCGGGGTTGTTTGGATGGCCTTTCTCTCTTGCGATACGCACAATGAAAATCCCATCAAAAGCAGAAGTATAATTCTCGTAAATGTCTGTTTCATGAATATTTAGGGTAAATTTGGCTACCGAAATTAGCCGCTTGAATCTTCTCCAGTCAAGCCTTTTTCCGCCTGTTTTGGATTGATTTTGTCGTACTGTACCCTTCCAGAAACGGGATGATCACTACCTTACCGCCGTGCGCTTCAACTTCAACAGCCCCGGCAATCTCATCTTTATTATAGTCACCGCCTTTCACCAATAAATCAGGTAAAAGTTCACCGATTAATTCTTTAGGCGTTTCTTCATTGAAAATCACGACTGCATCAACACTCTCCAAGGATAACAACACTTCACCGCGATCCGTTTCCCTATTGATTGGTCTATCAAATCCTTTAAGTTTTTGCACAGATTCATCTGAATTCAGCCCGAGGATTAAGAAATCTCCCAAGGCCTTTGCTTCCCGTAAATAGGTTGTATGACCCCGATGGAGGATGTCAAAGCACCCATTGGTAAAAACAACCTTTTTCCCGGTTGTTTTTAAATGAGCAACTTTTTCTTTTGCCTTCGATCTGCTAAGCAGTGCCATGCGTTTGCTTTAAAGGGCATACCAGGCAATGCCTGTTTTTGCAAAATAGTTTTTCCAAGGCGATCAGGCCCTGAAGAACCGGGAAAGACTTAAGTTGCCTTGAGGTTAAAAGTCCATGAAATTGTTTTTCAAATCTTCCATAACTGTATCCCAGTTTTAAATCAAGCCATTCCTCTTTACATGACCGGAATCCTGAAATATTCCCTGCAGCCAGACAGCGTTGTGCGGCCATTGGATTAAAAATATTCCCCACTAATTCCACCGCCAAACCATGACTAACAATCCTTTCAAGAAAACACAAATCAAGTCGGTGGACCCATACCTCCTTCTCAATCCAATCATATAACTGATAGGCAATGTCCATCCTTTTTTCTGGCCATGCATTGGGACGAATCCTCCGGTACCGCCAGGAAATCTCATTCAGATTTGGGTCACCGAGTCTAAGGCCATTTTTAAAAAACCTCAACAGTTTCAGAAATTGTTTTTCATTTCCACCTTTTCCCAGCAATTTGAATGAATCCTCCAGGATACGGGTTTTCCAATCAGCAGTTCCATAATATTTCATTCGGCGGGACCAACGATCTAATCCGAATTGAATTAGGGTATCCGCTACAGAATGGCGGACGTTTTTTTTGCTTAAATTGCATTTAAGATTGCCAACACCTGGGTTCAAAATAATCAATTGACCTTTTAATGCATAATCCGAACGATCGGGGATAGCAG
>JAYEFG010000094.1:0-2319 GCA_034658595.1 Fidelibacterota bacterium
TTGCAAATACGATAATAACCAATGTTAATAAGGGCGGTTCATTCAAAATTTGAGTTACAATAAAGCCGGAAGAAATAATTAACCCAACCATGATTACCAACGAAAATACAGCTGTCATTTTCAGAGCCGAAGCTATCAATTTTTGAACTTTTTCTGAATCTAAGTCTGGATTCAACCGGCTCACAAATCGCATAACACCAGTCTCTAAACCCATTTTTCCCATTACTTCAGAAATCAGCATAATGGCATTAGCCATAGAATATATTCCAAGAAATTCTGCCCCGATCCAACGGGCCAATAGAGCAGTATATAGATAACGATTTACATTTCCATAAATCAACCCTGAGAATGTGATGGTGGATTCTTTCGCGATTTTGCTTGCGGTGTTCATGATGGAAGTTTGGTCATAAGTCCATTCGCAAACCCCAACCAATTCCAAACGATCGCGGTCAGGCCGTGTTTCCTGAAAACCAAATCTTTAATCGCAACGCCATTGAGATAAAGAAAAGCAGGGAAAATTCTTAAATGTATTTTGTGTTTTCGCATAAAGTACACCGTATTATGGGCCCGGTAATACATTCCTTTAGAAGGATTGTCCACACGTGTACCACCAGTGGGAATTCTCAAATGTTCGATGATTGGTTTAGGCGAATACATGACATAACCGCCCATTTCTGAAATGGTATATCCAAAATCACCGTCCTCTAAAATCGCATTACCAATAAAATTTTTATCAAATCCACCTATGTCCAAAAACTTGGATCTTTTTACAGCAAAATTTCCACCGGGAGCCCATTCGCATTTTCCACTTTTTTCTGTATCAAAATTCTTTAGCGTTTTCCCATACCAGGTGATCATGCCACCAACAATGGATTCGTTCTCCTTAAACATATCAGTGTTTTTTTCAATCACTTTTCCTCCAAAACACCAAATTTCTTGATCTGCAGATTTGAAAAGATCCATATATGATTGAACTAAATTACTATCGGGAATACTATCATCATCAATGAAAACCAGAATATCGCCTTTTGCATTTTCAGCACCAACATTGCGTGCATTAGGCAATCCAGTTTCCGTTATTATTAAATATTTATACTCAAATATATCATTTTTAAAATTTTCAAGATTACTATCTTTTTCTATTGTTTGATCAACAACGATTACTTCAAACCCAGAGATGGATTGCCCTGTAATATACTGGAGAGTCTGGAAGACAATTTCCTGACGATTATATGTGGGTATAATAAGTGAAACCTGAGTTGGGGGTAACATTATTTGAACTTACGGGTAATGGATTCAAGAATATATTTTATAAAGGATCGAATGGGAAGATGGTAATTTGATTTGCCTTTATCTTTTGCAATCTCAATTAATTCGTTCGCGAAAACCCTTGCAGAATTCCCATCTTTATTCGCCACATGAAAATCTAAAAACTTTTCCGCTTGATTGAGCCAATTTTCTCCATTTGATAAAACATCAATTAAGGCCTCTCTTAACTCATTTTTATTGGTTGGTGTCGGAAACCCACCCATTGCATCTAAGAATGTCGGTTGCATCTCTTTATGGGGATTATAATAGATTGCAGGGCAACCTAATAATAGAGCTTCTATAATTGCTGTACTAAATCGACTGACAAAAACGGATGATGCTTTAATCAAATCGTAAAGGCCGCCCCCAAAAATATTTAATCCTGATAAATCCGTAACATCTCCAATATGCTGGCTGATTTGGTATTTTACTGGTAAAGATTCTGTCGTTTTAACAATGTCATCAATCCATTGTTTGGCAATATCAGCATAAAGACCATATGAAAAGTTGCAGTTTACCCCCACAAGGTTATTGGCTTGTTCTATACTTTTTTTTCTTTGATTCAGGAATCCATCAAAACGTGGAGACCCGGTTACCTTTATTTTTTGGGTCTTAAAAAAATACTTATCATACTCTCCCAATAAAAATACATAATCCACTTTTTTGTACGGATCTCGCCTTTCTCCAGGATATCCATGTTCTAAATGGGTATCAAGATAATCTTGGGCACCTTCAATATGACCAATTGTGGGAATGTTTCTTTTTTTAGCATCTTCAACAGCCCGTTTGGGCCATCCTCCCCAGTCATTCATTACAATCAATGCATCCGGCCTTTCACATCCAAAAATTTGTGGGTTATAGGGAAAAGAAATAATATTATTTTCATCTGCGATTTCTTTAATCTGGGACTCCGGGATTTCTCCGCGGCCATAATATTTCAAATGATCTGAATAGATAATACTGGCCTTATGATTCACTAATTCTTTTATAATTGGAACAAACGTATTCACA
>JAYEFG010000095.1:0-8187 GCA_034658595.1 Fidelibacterota bacterium
AAATTGTAAACATCAATATTTCCTGTTTCTACCGGGTTGATTACCCCGGGTTAATTCTGGAAAGAGATTAAACCAGGGGATTAATAATTTAT
The DNA here is from genome assembly GCA_034658595.1 of Fidelibacterota bacterium. Lineage (GTDB taxonomy): Bacteria > Fidelibacterota > Marinisomatia > Marinisomatales > TCS55 > TCS55. The sequence continues at coordinate 93 of JAYEFG010000095.1, forward strand.
TGGTCGCTTTTTTGCTCTTAAAGGGTAAGGACAATTGGGCCTTTTTCTTTGGACTGAATGTATTCATTTTGGGAAAAAATTCCGGTGTTGCAGAACAGATTATCCAAAAAGAAATGGATCAAATTGGAGGATTAATTTGCGATTGGCATCCCCGACGATGGCACAGACCTCAATTCTTCATTTTCCTTTATAATCCAAAATGCTTCAAATCCGTCTAAGGATTCAACCAATTCTAATCCTTCCTCTACTTCCATCACATTCAAGGCTGTGGCTAATGCATCCGCATCCATACAATTGGGTGCAACCACCGTGACCGATGCAATATTGGACTGGGTGGGGCGCCCAGTTCGGGGATTAATGATATGGGAATAGGGTACATTGTCATATTCTTTAAAATTCCTATAATTACCTGAGGTCGCCATGGCTTGGTTTGAAACAGAAACCACCGAATAAATATTCTCCCCGGGCATGGTTCCAACTATGGGTCTATCAATTCCAATCTTCCAGCTTTGTCCTTTATTATTTTTTCCAAGGGTGCGGACTTCGCCACCAATTTCAACCATAAAATTTTTCACACCGTCATTACGAATATATTCAAAAAGTTGGTCCACTCCCCAACCTTTGGCGATGGCATTTAGATCAATCATTTGACCGTCATGAGCTTTGATTAAATTCGAACCGGTTAGATTAATTTTATCATAACCAACTTTCACCATTTCCACTAAAACTTCGTAATCTGTGGGAGGTTCCCATTGGTCCGGATATTCCCGATCTCTTTTTCCGCTTCTCCAAACCAAAACTGATGGTAATACAGTAACATCCAAAGCGCCTCGGGTTTTTTCTCCCCAATAAACAGCCCGGTTCAAAACATTTGAAAATCCATCAGAAATAATCAGTGAAACTCCAGAACGTAACTTATTGAAAAATGAAATTTCACTGTCTAAACGATAAGTGGACATTTGTCTATCAACGGCACTGAGAATGGAATCGATTCCCACTTTAAGCATTTCTCGTTTAATGGATAAATCTAAATCAGGAACCATTCGAATGAAATAAGTAGTTCCCATGGTTTCCCCATAAATTTCCAAATATTGTTTTGGCTGACCGCATCCCATGAGCCATGCAAGAAAAAGAAAGCCCAACAGGGGTCGGGCTTTTTCCAATTTGGTTGTCAGGTTTGTTTTAACCAAACTTATCATAATCGATCATTTCTTCTTCAACCCCCAAGTCATAAAGCATCTTATCAACCGCATCAATCATCATGGGCGGTCCACACATATAATATTCAATTTCAGTGGGATCTTCATGGTCTTTTAAATAAAGTTGATGGGCTGCATTATGTATAAACCCGGTTGGACCTTCCCAATTATCTTCTTCCAATGGTTCAGATAGGGCTACGGTATACTTAAAGTTCGGGTATTCTTTTTCAAGCTTAAGGAAATCTTCGTGATAAAACATTTCACAAGCTGAGCGGGCACCATAGAAAAATGATATTTTCCGACCTGTTTTTTGTGTTTCCAAAAGATCAAAGAGATGGCTGCGCAGGGGTGCCATACCGGCCCCGCCTCCAATATAAACCATTTCTCGATCCGTATTTTTCGCAAAGAATTCTCCAAAAGGGCCTGAGATGGTGACTTTATCCCCGGGCTTTAAATTAAAGATATAAGAGGATGCGATTCCCGGGGGTACTTCATTCCAAAGTACCGGGGGTGGTGTTGCAATCCGCACATTGAGCATGACAATATTTCCTTCAGCGGGATGGTTGGCCATAGAATAGGCACGGAAACAATCCTCATCATTATAGGCTGTGATATCCCAAATATTATATTTATCCCAGTCGGAATGATATTCTTCTTCAATTTCAAAATTTCTATAACCAAGATTCCGGTACTCGGGGATATCAATTTGAATATAGCCGCCTGCTTTGAAATCAAGGATTTCACCGACCGGAAGTTCGAGAATTAATTCTTTAATAAAAGTGGCAACATTTTGATTGGAGCGCACCGTGCATTCCCGTTTGCGGATATTAAAAATTTCATCCGGGACATGGATGTCCATATCCTCCTTAATCTTCACCTGGCAGGCCAATCGCCAATTATTTTTGGCATCCTTGCGGTTGATGTATCCTGTTTCTGTAGGCAGAATCTCTCCACCGCCCTCATTCACCTGGCACTTGCACAAGGCACAGGTGCCGCCGCCGCCACAGGCAGAGGGCAGGAAAATACTTCGACTGGCTAAAGCTAAAAGTAATGTTGAGCCGGGACGAGTGATGATGGATTTGTCTTCATCATTATTGATCTTGATAGTGATATCACCCTGAGGTAACAGTTTAGATTCTGCAAAATTCAGGATCAATACCAAAAAAAGGATAACCCCAGTAAAAACAGCAATACTGAGAATGGTTAAAGCCATTTAGAGATCTATCCCGGAAAAAGCCATAAAAGCCATGGATAATAAACCTGTCAGTAACATGGTGATCCCCAGACCACGGAGTTTTGCCGGCACATTGGAATACCGCAGTCTATATCGAATGGAGGCCATGGAGGCAATGGCCAGAAACCAGCCCAATCCGGAACCAAATCCGAAAACGGTGGATTCCATAAATGTATAATCCCGTTCAATTAAAAATAATGATCCCCCTAATATGGAACAGTTCACTGCAATTAGGGGCAGGAAAATACCAAGGTTATAATACAAGGTTGGGGAAAAGCGATCCAGAATCATTTCCACCAATTGCACCATGGCAGCAATTACGGCGATAAAAACAATGAAATTTAAAAAGCTTAAATCCACATTCGGGAAACCAGCCCATGCCAGTGCACCCTTTTGCAGGAAATAATGATGGATAATCCAATTTGCCGGTGCAGTAATGGTGAGTACAAATGTTACTGCTAAACCCAAACCGATAGATGTATCCACTTTTTTCGAGATGGCCAGGAATGAACACATTCCCAAAAAGTACGCCAATAGAATATTTTCAACGAATACGGCTTTTGTAATGAGGCTGATATAATGTTCCATTACCCTATTCCTCTTCGATCTTTGCTGCGATTCGCTGGACCCAAACGATGAGTCCTAAAATGATAAATGCACCGGAGCTCAATACCATAAGGCCCATATTTTCATAACCGGCGGCGTAAAAGGAATCGGGAATCACTTGGATTCCAAATACAGTGCCTCTGCCCAATAATTCTCTAAAGAAGGAAACAGCAATGAGGATTATACCATATCCCAATCCATTTCCCAGTCCATCCAAAAATGATCGCCAGGGACCGTTCTGCATGGCGAATGCTTCCGCCCGTCCCATGACAATGCAGTTGGTAATGATTAAACCAACAAACACCGAAAGCTGTTTGCTGATATCATACATGTAGGCCTGTAAAACCTGGTCGGTTAAAATCACCAATGAAGCAATAACAGCCAACTGTACAATAATACGAACTTTGCTTGGGATCAGATTCCTCAGCATGGCGATGACTGTATTTGAAACGGAAAGAACAGCCACAACGGCCAGGGTCATCACCAGGGCCGTATCCATCTTCACCGTAACCGCCAATGCAGAACAGATACCCAATACCTGCAGGGTGATTGGGTTATTGTTCATTAGAGGATCATTGAGAACCGCTTGCGATTTTTTACTCAGTAAACCCATCAGGTACCCTTCCTAGACCGGATCTGTTGAAAAAATGGTTCATAGGTTTTCAAGTCCTGGAGTAAAAAACTGTTCAATCCTTTTGCTGTCATGGTAGCGCCGGAGAGTCCATCCACCTGGTGGTAGGCTTCCGATGAAGATTCATCCACCGTACCCTTTATAGCCTGGATGCCGATCAATTCTCCGGAACTGTCAATGAACCGCTTCCCCTTAAAATTATTCCGGAACCAGGATTTTTCTACTTCACCACCCAGGCCCGGTGTTTCGCCATGTTTATAAAATGTAATACCTTTGGCCGTGGCCCCATCCGCTTCTACAGCAAAATACCCATACAGGGTTGACCATAATCCTTTGCCTGAAATTGGGATCGCATAGCCATCAATTTTGCCACTCATTGTATTGATATAAACAGGATGAAGATTACCATCCACATCAGGATTGATATCTTCCGGTTTTTTGCCAACAATTATTTCACCATTATTATTCACCACAATTCCGGAGATATAATCATCAAAGATGGCCTGAACTGTTTCCGGCGTCCATGGATTTTCCTCTGATGGTGCGAAATTCAAGGAATGTAAAATGTTTTTCTTAATATCAGTCTCGATGTTGAGATCCTGTTGATCCTTCAAAGCAGTGGCTGCCATTGACAATAAAAACCCTAAAATTATTGTCATGATCGAGGTAAAGGTGAGGGTGTATGCATTACTGTGCATAGCGAGCCACTCTACGTTTAATATTGGCCTGGATCACAAACCAGTCAATCAAAGCTGCAAATGCATTTAACAGGAGTATCGCCAGCATAGTCCCTTCCGGGTAAGCCGGGTTGATAGACCTTACGATCACCGTCAGCATCCCAATTAGGATACCGTAAACCCAGCGCCCCTGGTTGGTATGACATCCTGTAACCGGTTCGGTGGCCATAAAAGCCATACCAAAAAGAAATCCACCCATGACTAAATGATAATGCCCCGGCAGAGACAACATGGCATTGGATGATAAAGGCGCCATTAAATTGGTTAATAATGCCGTGGCGAATAATCCGATTAAAGCACCAACCATGACCCGCCAATTGGCGATTTTTGTTATGACAAGGAATAAAGCACCGGCAATGATCAGTAGTTTACTGGTTTCACCGATAGAGCCCGGGATCCAGCCCACGAACATATTCCACCATGAAAAGTCGAATTGGTTCACATTATCCAAAAGGGATACTGCATTCTGGTTCACCGCTGCTGCAGGTATGGCAAGTGCGGTGGCACCGGAATATCCATCCGGACCTACTATCCAAACCTTATCACCGGAAATTCGTCCGGGATAGGTGAAGAATAAGAAAGCACGGGCTACCAAAGCAGGATTGAAAATATTCATACCCACACCGCCAAAAATTTCTTTCCCAATCACAATCCCAAAAGTAGTGGCGATGGATACTTGCCACAGTGGAATGGATGCCGGCATAACCAACGGAATCAATGAACAGGTGACTAAAAATCCTTCGCTTATGGGATGTTTGCGGACAATTGCAAACAAAATTTCCCAAAATCCACCCGTAATAAATGTTACCATTATTAAAGGTAAGATCGCAGAAAACCCAAACCGGAAATTCTCTCCATTGGTGCGCTCAATTCCCAAGGCTAGGGCGTTTTGAAACCCAACATTCAAGGCACCGAAAATGTAAAGGGGAAGCAAGGCAATGACCACCAGGATCATGATCCGTTTAGTATCAATACTGTCGCGGATATGGGGGCCTGATTCAGTTACTTCATCCGTACTGAAGAGGATTGTATCGGTGGCTTCAAAAAGGGGGAAAAAATTTTCTAAGAAGCCGCCTTTTTCAAATCGGTGTGCGTTGGCATCCAGTGTCTTACGGAGAAATTTTAACATTTAGCCTTCTTTCTCCATTAGATCCAATCCCTGGCGGATCATTGCACCTACATCAATTTTACTGGGGCAGGCAAAAGAACACAGGGCAAAATCTTCATCGTCACATTCCAGAATGCCCAATTGTTCCATTTCTTCAATATCCTGGACTAGAATTGACCGGTACAGTGCATTGGGCAGAACATCCATGGGCAATACATCTTCCCAAGCATTGATGGGTACCATATAGCGTTCGCTGCCATTATTAAGTGTATTGAAATTATACAGTTTTTTCCCTAGCCCAAGGAAAGCATTAGTCAAGCTATAACGGCTTGTGGATGAACCAAGTTTGAGCATACCAATAAATTCCCGCTCGCCACCTTCGGGGACCACGGATACGGAGGAATCATAAAAACCTAAATAGCCCCGTAGATCGGTTTTGGTTCCTGTAAGTACATCACCTGAAATAATTCTCTGGTCATCATCATTAATGTTATCCTGCAAAAGTGTTTCCAGTTGAATACCCATGCGTGATTTAACATGGGTTGGATTTTTCACACCGGGGCCGCCCACCGTCGTGAATAAGGTTGGGTCCAATTTCCCTGTCAGGAAAAATGTACCGATGCGCACCACATCCTGGGCATTCACCGTCCACACCAGGTCATTCAACCCCAAAGGAGCAATATGATGAATCTGGATGCCTACATTACCGGCTGGATGGGGACCCACAACAGTATGTACTTCTGCGCCCTTTAACTCAAGAAGTGTATTTGATACAGTATTCTCGTACATAGATAAATGTACCTTACCGCTGGTCAATTTTTGCAGCACATTGAGGCCCATTTGAAATTGAGGAAGCCTCCTTCTCAGGGCCACATCCAGATTCACTGAAAGGGGTGCTGTGTTCCATCCTGAAATAAAAATATCACGGGGTGTATCGCTGGGATTGGCTACTTTATTAAAGGGACGTTGGCGAATGAATGGAAACATGTTTCCATTCATTAATGTGGATAAAACCTGATTTCTTTCCAAGGTGGAAATTTCAGCCGGGCGGAATGAAATGAATGATTCTGTTTCTTCCTGTTCTGCCAGTTCAATTACAATTTTTTCAATGACACGGCGGGGACCAAATTGGATAACGGTGACTATACCGGCTCCCGGTGAGGGATATGAAACTTCAGGGTGCGTTTTACAATGAAATAGGGGCGATCCTATTTTTACTGTATCCCCTTCCTGAACGAGTAACCTTGGTTTTAAGCCGCGAAAATCTGTGGGTTGGTTCGCAACTGTTTTGGGTTTTAATCCTTGTTGAACTTCATTGCCGGGAACACCTGCAATGCGAATATCGTGCCCTTTTCTTATATTTAAATCAGCCAATTATCATTCCTAAAATGGCAAAAATGTAATGGTTACATACCTTGGTAAATGACCAATGATTCACTGACCCAATTGGCAACGGGGCCAAAATACCACCCAAAGATAAATGTTGGTATAGACATGGCCAATAACAAAACTGTCACAAGATTTGAAGTTGGCATATCCACTGTTTCGCTCCGCTCCCCACTCAAATACATATGTTTTACTACACGGACATAATAATAAAGAGAAACAACACTATTAAGTGCACCTACAAAAGCCAGCCAGTAGTATTGCGTACCGGCTTCGATTACGGCAGCAAAAAGGTAAAATTTTCCTATAAATCCAGCTGTTGGGGGAAGGCCTGTCAATGAGAACATAAATAATGTCATCACAACCCCGACGAATGGCATTTTCCACCCTAAGCCGTCAAAATTTTCGAAATCTTCACCACCTGTTTTTCCCTGGACATAAATCACCACAAAGAAAGCACCCAGGTTCATAAATAGATACATCAGGAGGTAAATCATGATACCAAATACACCAGCCTTGGACATCAATGGCAGGGCCATCATCATGTAACCAGCGTGGGCGATACTGGAATAAGCCAGCATCCGTTTCACACTATTCTGTTGGATGGCTACCAGGTTTCCTACTGTCATGGTCGCCGCTGCCAGGATACCCATCAGTTGGGGCCAGGGAATACTATTGATGGTGCTCCAGGATTCCGATGCCAATGCATTGCTGTCACCAAAGACCTGGTTAAAGAAACGGATCAGCATAGCGAAACCGGCAGCTTTCGGGGCTACGGATAAATAAGCCGTAATGGTGGTGGGCGAACCTTCATAGACATCGGGCGTCCAAAAATGGAATGGGACAGCAGAAATCTTATATCCGAATCCTACCAGGATAAAAACGGCTGAAAGGATAAGGGCTAAATTGGAGTCAGGACCTAGGTTTGTAATAGCAGCCTGCATTCCAAAAAACTTGGTCGTGCCGGTCAAGCCAAATAAGATGCTTAAGCCATAGAGCATAATTCCCGATGAGAAGGCGCCATAGATTACATATTTTAAGGACGCCTCATTACTGTGGGGATTTTTTTTCAAGTATCCGGCTAAGAAGAATGACATAATGGATACCACTTCAACCGCCAGGTAAACCATCAGTACATCAATAGCGGATGCCATTAAAAACAGGCCAAAAGCCATAATCGCCAGGATGGAATAG
>JAYEFG010000096.1:0-2245 GCA_034658595.1 Fidelibacterota bacterium
AAATGGGAATACTTATAATTTGTATCGATAATTTTCCAATCCCGTTTTTCTTTTTTTCGAGCCTCTTCTTCATCTGAAGACGGGTTTGTCATCGTAAAAGCAATTGTTTTTCCATCTGGCGACCACCTAAAACTGCCTACAGAAGATTTTTCATCTGTAACTTTAATCGCTTCTCCCCCATTGATGGGAATGGTATAAACTTGTTTTTTCTTTTTTTCATCTCCCCGTCCAGACAAAAATGCGAGTGTACTTCCATCTGGCGAAAAACGGGGCGACGAACTAGAAACCTCTCCCTGTGTTAATTGAAAATTCCGCTGCCCATCTGAACTCACAAGCCAGATGTGGGTAAGAAATTCCGATTTTTCTCCTTCCATTTGGGGGACGGACAATTCATAGGCGACCCATTCCCCATTAGGAGAAATGGCTGTGCTGCCCAATCGTTGATATTTAATCATAAATTCGGGGGACCATTTGTTTCCCGCGATGACGACAGACACAAACAAAAGTGAAAATAAAATAACCCTGATTTGGTTTTTCATAGCTTCCTCCTCTTTACTCAATTTACAACTGAAAAGGAGGAAATAGAAAAGCCTCCGTGAGGAGGTTTCTTTATATTTCAAAAAATATTTATTCTACTTAATTAAGATTTTCAATCTCAGATTGGCCGACTTGATAAATCTTTATTATTTCATCAAAATCATTTTCTTCGTTTTAACAAAATCCCTGCCCTGCCCGTCCGAAATGGAATGAAGGCGTGCCATCAATTGATATAGATAAACACCGGCACCTACCTTTTTCCCAAAATCATTGGTCCCATTCCAGGTCACTGAATGGTATCCGGAAGATATATTCTGGTATTGAAATGTTTTAACTTTTTGGCCCCTTGTATTGTAAATCGTTAGTATTACATCACTAACTACTGGCAAGTCAAACCTTATGGTTGTGCTTGGATTAAATGGATTCGGATAATTCTGTTCAATATTAAAAGGTATATTCAAAGTGTGGTCGTCATCCTCGACACCGACGGTATAATCTGGCGAAACAATGATCATGATAAATTCATTAATCGCATCCGATCCTACATATAAATTACCATTGTTATCGGTTTCTATCCCTACGGGACGTGCCCACCTCTGGGGAGGACTACTGATAGAATCCGTTAAGAAACCGGTTAAAAAATCGGCTACAAAATTTGCTGTAGTATCTTCCCCACTGGTGAAATTCAAATAAACGATCTTGTATCCCGTTGCCGGCCAGCGATTCCAGGAACCGCGATAAGCCACAAAGGCACCATTTTGAAATAGTGGAAGAAAAGAATTATTCCCAAATTTAATGGCCATCGGTGCGGAGTGTGCCTGTACCAGGGCAGCAGGTTGTACCATTTTTCTGACCCGGGCACTGTCTGAACTCGTTATTGGCAACAGATTCGTGTATTGAGAATGGGCGTAAAAATCAAAATACACCTGGTTTGCATAGGCAAACGGATGTCCATAAAATCCCCCATCCCTTATAATATCAATCCATTCAGGTGGGATGTTATTCCCCTGTCTGTCACTGCCGTTATTGGTTGCCCAAAGTTTTCCCGTGGAGGGACGTAAAGTCATACCGACAGCATTTCTCACCCCAGTGGAAAAAGTTCTCCTACCGCTGCCATCATCGTTGTACTGCTCTATGATTGCACGGTCATTCTCCCGGCAAACGTTGCAGGAAGAACCTATGGATAAATACATCTTCTTATTTGGAGGATCGAATACAATCGTTCGCGTATAATGTCCACCCGTAGGAATATTATCTATAATGACTTGCCGATTTTCATATTTGCCATTTTTATCACTATCAGTAAGCTTGGTTATCTGGTGTTCTTCAGCAACATAAAGATCACCATTATAAAACGCTAAATCATGAGGATTTCTAAAATTCCCCGCTACCGTGATTGCCGTATCAGCAATGCCATCTTTATCCAAATCGGGGAGTGCGATTATTTTCCCGCTGCTTAAGTTTGCCACATGGAGTATACTGTCCGGGGACCAGGCAAAAAAGCGGGGCTTTGATAATCCGCCAATATGAAAAACTTTTGCGACAAATCCTTTTGGGAGGTTTACAGTTAAATTTGGGTTAATTAATCCATTGAATTTCTCAGGGACCTGAAGCTGAGTCGGTATAAGTCCAAGATCTTGTTCAGGCGTTGTTGAAAAGCCGGTATTTTGTGAAAATGAAATGGAGAATATCAGACTAATAATCACTG
>JAYEFG010000097.1:0-2241 GCA_034658595.1 Fidelibacterota bacterium
TGGGGTCCTTTTTGTCAATCACAACACCGCGGGTGCGTCCCCCTATATTATAGGGTCCTCTGAGTGTCCAATTTAAGGCCTTGAGACGGGCGGAGGACGATCGTTCCAGCCTGACAGGTAATCCGTTTTCTTTAGGTAAGGATTCGGCAAATTTCAATGAACGAAGGCGGATACCATCTGGAATTTCATTTGTATAAGGGCTCTTTAATCGGAGCCATTCGAATTGAAGGCGTGCGGTTGGTCCGCTCTCTACCCCTGCTTCTTCGGGGTGGGACATGGGCAATCCTGTGTTTTTAGGGATGGTAACCATTTCACCCAAGAAAAAGGTGCAAAAGAAAAGGGCAAGAAAAATATTGCCACCTAAATCATATTTTTTCAACATCTACTCCGAATAATTACGTTGAATGGAATACTTGAATTTAAACTGGTGGACAATCTATTAATCATATTAAATAAAGGGTTTCCTTTCGGATTACTTTCCCCGATTCAATTTCTACAAATTTAGATATAAAATAAATTTCTTTCGGTCTCTCATATTTCTCCAATACATCTAAAGATATTTCAATTTCATCTCCCTCAACCACTAACACCGCTTTTTCACCCAATAATTCATCTGGAATCCCGGCAATGAAGTATCTTCGAATTCGGACGAGATATGAAAGCTTTGCTTCTACCACTTCAGGAATGATTTTAATTCCCCCTGAATTGATCACATTATCAAAGCGTCCTAACCAGCAAAAAGAGGTTTTGTTCCTAAGTTCAACCAAATCATTTGAAACAATTGGGTTTGGATTTACCATTGGTGCATGAATCACCAAGCAACCACGATCATCTTTGTCGAAATGAACACTGTCCAAAGCCTGAAATACATCTAATTTATCCGGAACATTCAAGGGTTTGGTGGCCACATGGGTCAATGTTTCTGTCATACCGTACGTTTCAAATACTTCTGTTGAAATAAATTGGAGCTTTTCTACTAATTGTGAATTGACTTGGCTACCACCCACAATGAGCGTTTTTACTTTTTTTAAATGATTCAAACTATTTTCCAATTGAAGTGGTACCATGGCAGCGAAATCGATGGGTTCATCTATATTTTTTAATGGATTAGAACAGGGCTCAACTACTTTCAAATCCAATCCCAATTCCAAAGCACGAACAACCATCATTTTCCCTGCGATATATTTCATGGGCATGCAGAGTAATGCGGAATCACCTTTCTTTAACTCAAAGGTTTTTCCCGTAAGTTGGGCAGAATTTTGCATCCACTCTTTTTTGACGGATATGGATTTTTGCGCACCCGTTGAACCGGATGTCTGAAGCACCATTTCATTAGATGAAGAATACCAATCAGCGATAAATTGATTAACATCGTTCCAAATTTTAGACCTATCTGTAGACAGTCTCCCGAGATTTACACATAATTGCGATGGAATATTATTGGTAAATAATTGTCCAGTTCCCAATCCTTGGAATCCTTCATGCTGCATTTTAGATGTCCACTGGGCAATCGCATTCAGTCCAATATTTGATTCCAAGGTTGACGTAATCCACCAGCAGATATTTCTCTTTTTCGCCAGTTGAATCCATTTTTCAGATTCAAAAAATCCACCTAACAAACTGGGTTTAAAGACTAAATATTGTGGTTTCACTTTGTCCAACATTTCTATGCGTTTTTCATCATCCACAAGTGGTATCAATTCTTCATCCAACGCAATTGGAACAGGTGATGATTCACATAATTCTGCTAATAAATTCCATTGCCCCACCTGAATCGGTTGCTCAATGGAATGAAGATCAAATTCAGCTAATCGGTCTAATTTTTCTCTCACATTTGTTTCAGTAAATGCACCATTGGCATCCATACGAAGTTCTAATTCGTTTCCATTGTACCGTGAACGAATGGATCGAAGAATTTCTAATTCTTTTTCAAAATCCAATGCACCTATTTTCATTTTGATGCAACTCCACCCTTCATCCAATTTTTTTTCTACTTGACGCATCATAAAATCGGGTTCACCCATCCATATTAACCCATTAATCTTAATAGACTCAAAAGAGCCAAAATAATTTTGTCCACCACCATTTTTAAGATCAAGATCTGCCATTTCTAACCCGAACCGGATAGATGGAAAATTCGTTAATTGAGATAAATCATTTAAAAATAAATTTGGGTTATCACATATTTTATCAAGTTTAGATTCTATTTGATCAAAGTGACCCAGACTCAATCCCGGCAAG
>JAYEFG010000098.1:0-8152 GCA_034658595.1 Fidelibacterota bacterium
TCCAGTTTTATTTTGTTGGGTCTGATTTTTTCATTAAAAGGGGACATGATGTTGCTAAAGCCCTGGAATAAATTTGAAATGGGATTGGGATAATTTTTAATTGGACATATTTTTTATATAACTGCTTTTGGCAATATTAACGGCGTTTATAATGATATTTTCCCCTTATTACCATATATTGGTTTTATAATCTGGCTTTATCGAAATATCGTGCTAAAACTGAAAAACGTTAAAATTCCAGTAATAGTCTATATGTTGGTTATTTTGGTCATGGTCTGGCAGGGAACAGGGATTTGGTTGGAAATTAATTCTGAATTGGGGATTTATATTGACCTGGGAGCATTCATATTCTGTGTATCTGATTCACTTTTAGCCTATCAACGTTTTAAGTGTCCCCTTAAATTTGGAAATTCCCTTGTATTATGCACATATTATGTTGGCCAACATTTCCTTGCAAAATCTTCAGTAATAAATAGTGTGAATTGATTATACACATAATGTTTATACTAAGATAGACGAAATTTATCCTGTTTCTTTCACAGAAAAAAAATAATTTAGAAATGCCTTCTTGAAGGTTTAGATTTGCATTCATGTTTTCAGCAAATACATACAAAAATCGACGAAAAACACTTTGTGAAAACCTAAAAGAAGGATTGATTCTTTTACCGGGCAACAATCCGGTTCCCATGAATTATAAGAAAAATTGGCTCCGTTTCCGGCAAGACAGCAATTTCTTATATTATTGCGGATTGGATTTTTGCCACTTGAACCTGATCATCGATGTCGAGTCTGGGGAATCAACTCTTTTTGGAGATGATTTAAGTGTCGATGAAATCGTTTGGGAAGGTGAACGTACCCACATTTCTGAAATGGCAAAATTAGGCGGCATAGAAAATTGCTTAAAATCCACTGATCTGCAGTCATTTATTCAATCAAATAATCAAAATGTTCATTTTCTACCGTGGTATCGTGCCGAACAAAACGTATTTATAGATGAATTATTGAATGGCCAGAAAAAAGGGTCAACCAAAGAATTTATTCAAGCGGTTATAAAACAAAGGTCCATCAAGTCAGTAGAAGAAATTGATGAAATTGAACGTGCCTTGGAAATCACAGCAGAATTTCACCAGGCCGCCATGCGGGCTACAGCCCCCGGAGTGAAAGAACAATCAATTGTAGGTCAAATAGAAGGACATGCACTATCCAAAGGGCGACGATTGGCATACCCAATTATTTTTTCTGTGCGTGGAGAAATCCTGCATATGAATGAATATAATAATGTGATGGCGTCAGGGCAATTAGTTTTGAATGATTCTGGCGCTGAATCGCCCCTGCATTATGCCAGTGATATCACCCGCACCTTCCCTGTAAATGGAAAATTTACCGACCTGCAAAAGAAAATTTATAATATTGTCTATGAAATGCAGGCAGCCGCATTCACATTTTGTGCACCCGGTAAATCCTACAAGGAGGCTCACCTTAAAGCGGCAAGAATAGCGGTGGAGGGATTCAAAGAATTGGGCATAATGAAAGGTGATGTGGAAAAGGCAGTTGAAACTGGGGCCCATGCATTATTCTTTCCCCATGGATTAGGGCACATGTTGGGACTGGATGTCCATGATATGGAAGGTCTCGGCGAAGACCTGGTTGGGTATGATGAAGATGAAGACCGAAGTGATCAATTTGGTTTAGCCTATTTGAGGTTAGCCAAAACCCTCGAGCCAGGATTTGTATTGACTGTTGAGCCGGGAATTTATTTTATTCCACATTTAATTGATCAATGGCAGTCCGAAGGGAGACATGAAGATTTTATCAATTATGATGAATTAGAACCCTATCGCAATTTTGGCGGTATTCGTATAGAAGATAATATTGTGATTACTGATGATGGTTATCGGATTCTGGGTCCCCATATACCTCGGACGGTTGAAGAGATTGAAGCCATCATGGCAGGATAAAATGCGGAAAACGTTCTGGTTATACTTGTACTCATTTGGTATCATGCATGCTTTTCTTTCATGGCTGTAGGAATCAGGAATTTTTCCAACGGAAATCGGTATTCATAAAGGTATCGCAGCACTGGTGACGCGAACCGTTCTTTATTTCACCATCCCTTGATTTCTGGACTGATTCCTTTTTGTCCCTTCCCCACGATGGATTAATTTCATCGAGTTATATCCGGGATGGATCATGTCATCAGCAAAACAATTAAACCAATTAACCCGACGTTCATTTCTTAAGAAAGCGGGTACCTTAACAACCGCTACGGTTGTAGTTCCCTTTTCATTTTCTTCAGTAGTTTCTCAGTCAACGGATGATAAACGCATAATTATCGTGGGCGCCGGTCTCGCTGGATTATCCTGTGCCTATGAACTGGATCAGGCAGGATTCAATGTTGTATTGCTGGAAGCACGATCCCGCCCAGGGGGGAGAGTTCGAACTTACCGCGATCCATTTGCCGATAATTTATATGCTGAGATGGGGGCAGAATATGTGGATAGCACGGATATATTGGTGCGAAAATATTGTGAAAAATTCAATCTTAAAGTCCTCCCGGCAAAACAGTATGATGGTGTGTATGTCAGGGGCAAACATCTTTCCATGGGTGGGCTAAAGTCGGGCAGTGAATCCCTGCCATATCAGGGAACGAATAGTGGTCAGTTGTTTGGCCAGGAAATTCAGTATATACAAAAATGGATTGACCTTGTAAAAGAAAAAGGTGCAAAATCTCCTGAAGTGCTGGCTATGGATAAAATGTCCGTTGAAGAAATGTTAAAAAAAGGTGGTGCCCCTAGGGATATTATTGATCTATATACTTACACCAATGCCACCGAATCCACAGCCATTCCCTCAAAAATGTCAGCCCTTAATATGGTCCTGGCAAATTCGAGAACATCCGCATTCAGTGAAAATACTGAGGAGGGAAGAATCCTGGGTGGGAATGATCAACTTCCGAAAACATTCGCTAAAAAACTTTCGAAAATGATTAAATATAATCGGCCCTTAACCCGCTTGGATTTTAATGAAAAAAACGTAACAGCGTTTTTTGAGGAAAAGGGATTAAAAAATTCCATTTCTGGAATTCATTGTGTTTTGGCATTGCCTCTTCCGGTCTTGAGAAAAATCCGGATCACCCCAAGATTTTCAGATAAAAAATCCCATTGTATTGAAAAACAATCCTATGGGCACGTTATGAAGGTAGCCATGCAATACCGTCGCCGCTTTTGGGATGAAGCCGGATCTGTGGGGCAGCGCGTTTTTACCGATACACCTTTACGAAGAGTATATCATTTTTCAATCGATCAACCCGGTCCCAGGGGAATTCTATTTTCGTTTACTTCCGGGACTGATGCGGAAAAACTTGGCCGATTGAATGAACAAAGCCGGATGCGGGCGGCCAGAAAAACCTGTGTTGATATTTGGCCTGAAGCGCAAAAATATTGGGAAGGGGGCATCTCCAAATATTGGAATGAGGATCCCTGGGTTCAGGCCAGCTATTCAGTGGCTGGTGTCGGTCAAAAAGATTTCCGTGAAATCCTGGCAAGACCTGAAGGACCGGTGTTTTTTGCTGGTGAACATACCGCTGTGCATCGTGCGTCCATGAATGGCGCGATTGAATCGGGATTGAGAACTTTCGCAGATATCAAAAAGGCCGTAAAAGCTTAAAATGACATTCTTGGGGAATTCCGTTTGAAGCAAAAAAAGTATGATTCAAAAATAGTGGGCCTAGATATTGGATTACTCATCGGGAAATTTTTCATGGATACTGAGGACCTTCACTATGGCTATTGGCCCGAAGAAAAAATAGCCACAGCCCAGAATTTTTCTGCAGCCCAGCAGCGCCATTCCCAGCTTATCATTAATCATATCCCCAATGGGATTCGACGGATCCTAGATGTGGGGAGTGGTTCGGGCAACCTGGCTAAAAAGTTAGTTGGCTTAGGGTATGAGGTGGATTGTGTAATCCCCAGTGAATTCTTGGCAGAGAGAATACGAGAGAAACTTGATGCTCATCCGACGGTGCATGTGTGCAAATTTGAAGATCTGCAAACAACCCGGTTTTATGATCTTATCTTATTCAGCGAAAGTTTTCAATATGTGAAACTGAATTATTCCATGCAAAAGATTGGTTCTACATTGAAGGAAAACGGATACCTAATGATTTGTGATGTATTTCATAAAAATGTTCCCGGGACAAGTCCCATGCGGGGCGGTCATCGGTGGGATTATTTTGAAGAAGCTATTGCCAGGACTTCATTAAGACAAATCACCGATTTAGATATCACCAAAGAAACAGCACCGACTTACGATTTTCTCAATCAATTATTGAATGAAGTTGCTGAACCCATTGCTAAAATGTCCGGGGACTACTTTAATTATAAATATCCAAAATTGGCCAAGCTGATTAAATGGAAATACCGGAATAAATTGGACAAGATTAAGCGAGTATGGTTCTCAGGCGAACTGACGGGAGAAAATTTTATTAAGTTTAAGTCATACCGCCTTTTGATTTATAAAATATAATTTTTCCTCGTCGTAATTTAATAATTGTTCATGTCTGTTTTTAGTACACCGCCACCCAATTATTCCATGGCAGAGGCCATTGGATTGGTCAAGACATTTTATGGGATTAAAGTCAAAGCAAAGCCTTTAGACAGTGAAAGGGATCAAAACTTTTTGGTCCAAAATGAACACCAATCCTTTGTATTAAAAATATTCAATCCTGCTGAAGAATATGATGTGTTGGATATGCAGAATAAGGTCCTGCAGTATATTGTTGATCGGGATACCGGTTTTGATTTGACATTGCCCATTCCATCACTCCGGGGTGAAGATATCATTAAAGTTGAACAAAATGGCCAATCAAATTGGGTAAGAATGTTGAAATATATTGATGGTCAATTTTTGAGGGATTCAAAGCATCACGATACTATGCTATTTGAACTGGGTGCCTTTCTGGGGCGATTGGATCACGCCATGGAAGGTTTTGATCATTCCGCCGCCAAAAGAGACTTTCCCTGGGATACGAGAAATCTCGATTTTCTAAGGAGTCATAAACATTTCATCGAAACAAACAGTGAAATTGTTGATTATTTTTTGGAACAGTATGAGAGCATCGTGACAGTTAATGAATCACAATTAAGGAAAATGGTCATTCATAATGATGGCAATGACCACAATGTGCTGGTTAATGAAAATGGCAAAACGACGGGAATTATAGATTTTGGTGATATGATTTACACTTACGTAGCATTGGAACCATCAGTCTGCATGGCCTATGTGGCCCTGGAAAAGGACGACCCTTTGGCGTCCATATCGGAAGTGCTTAAGGGGTACCACCGAACTTTTGAATTGAATAAATATGAATTGGGATCCGTCATTTATTTAATGTGTTTACGGCTCTGTATCATCGTTACCATGGCGGCCTACCGCAAATCCCTTTTTCCGGACAATGATTATATTTGCGTTACCGAAAACCAGGCCTGGGATTTTTTGACTAAAATGAAAAATGAAAATTTGGCCAAAAGGTCAGGGGAAATAGTTACCTATGCTCAATCGTAAACAGATATTCAAATTGCGGCAAGATCATCTCGGGCCTTCATTCAGCGTATCCTATCGGGAGCCCCTCCATATTGTTAAAGGAGAAGGGCAATACCTTTATGACGCCCATGGGAAGCAATACCTTGACGCGGTAAACAATATTCAGCATGTGGGTCATTGCCATCCAAAAGTGGTAGAAGCGGCCACAAGGCAATACAAAAAACTCAACACTAATACGCGTTATCTGGATGAGATCATTGTCAATTATGCCAGGGAGTTAACAAACAAATTACCGGAAAGGTTGGACGTCTGTTTTTTCACCAATTCTGGCAGTGAGGCCAATGATCTGGCCCTGCGCATGGCGCGTAATTATACTAAGAGTAAGGAAACGATTGTGTTGGATTCGGCTTACCACGGCAACCTTTCATCATTGATAGAGATCAGCCCTTATAAACATAATGGCCCCGGGGGTTCTGGCGCACCGGATTTTGTCCATACCATACCCATGCCGGATAGTTACCGGGGGAAATATCGCGGTGAAAATTCCACCGATGGGTATGTAAATGAGGTGAAAAAATCGGTTAACGAAATCCATCAAAAAGGTGATAAAGTATCCGCATATATTGCGGAATCACTCATGGGTTGCGGTGGTCAATTGGTATTGCCGGAGGGATTCTTGAAACGGTCATTTGAATTGGTTCGAAATGCAAATGGTCTATGTATTGCCGATGAAATACAGATAGGCTTTGGACGCATGGGCTCCCATTATTGGGGTTTTGAAACCTGCGATGTTGTTCCCGATATTGTAACTATGGGAAAATCCATGGGGAATGGTCACCCCCTTTCTGTTGTTGTCACAACCCATGAAATTGCCGATGCCTTTAATAATGGTATGGAATATTTCAATTCTTTCGGGGGTAATCCCGTTTCATGTGCGGTGGGGCAGGCTGTCCTTAATGTGATTAAAGAAGAGGGTCTTCAGGAGAATGCACTGGAGGTGGGCGGTTATTTAATGGAACAATTGAAATCGATTGATCATGAATTAATCGGACAAGTGCGAGGCCATGGTCTTTTTATCGGTATTGAATTGGTGAAAGACCATGACTCGCTCAAGCCTGCTGGTAATGAAGCCAACACCATAGTAAATAAAATGAAGGATGCTGGGATTCTCATGAGTACCGATGGTCCGGATAATAATGTATTAAAAATCAAACCACCGATTATTTTTTCATGTGAAAATGCGGATAAATTGGTGTTTAATTTGACGTCAATTTTCGACACAATATATTAAGTTAAATGAACAATCGATATATTTTTTCTTCTTTACTGATGGCCTTTTTATGGCTGGGATGTGAAAGTAAACAACTTGCGGAATGGGAAGATCCCTCTATTTTTCAGATCAACCGTGAACCGACACGGGCCCACTTTTTTCCATTCGAATCGGAAGCATTGGCCCAGAAAAATGACCATACCCAATCCAAATATTTTCAACCTTTGAATGGAAATTGGAAATTCAATTTTTCCCCTAACCCTGATAATCGTCCAAAGAATTTTTATAAATCTAATTATGATGATTCTGATTGGTCCGAAATAAAAGTCCCGGGGAATTGGGAAATGCAGGGATGGTCCGTGCCAATCTATTTGGATGAGGAATATCCATTTCCCCCAAACCCGCCATATGTACCCCATGACTACAATGCCGTTGGCACCTATCGGAAATTCTTTACCATCCCTGATTTTTGGGATGGCCGTGATATCTTTTTGCGTTTCGGTGGTATTCGATCCGCCTTTTATGTTTGGATCAATGGTGAATTCGTCGGTTACAGTCAGGGTTCCAAAACTCCGGCTGAGTTTGATATTACTGATTTTGTTCAAACTGGGGTAAATAATGTATCAGTGGAGGTGTACCGATTTTCCGATGGATCATATTTAGAAGGGCAGGATACATGGCGGGTGAGTGGACTGGAGAGGGATGTTTATCTTTACGCTCGATCTAAAACCCGGATTACAGATTTCTTTGTAAATGCGGATTTGGATTCGACTTTTAAAACAGGATTATTCTCAGTCAATATAGATGTACTGGATCAATCCACTTCGGATGAAACTCTAACTGTTCGCGCCAAATTGGTTGAGCCCCTGCGACGAAATCGGGTTGTATTTGATTCAACCAAAACAGTTCCGGTTGATTCCTTGAGTTCAGTTCAAATCGTCTCTACGGTGAAACGCGTCAAAACCTGGACTGCAGAAGAACCGAACATTTATCAGCTTCAACTCTCTTTAATGAATAATGAAGGACAAGTTATCGAGGCGTTTACCCAACAAGTGGGTTTCAGAAAAGTTGAAATAAAAGATGGGAATCTCAAAGTGAATGGAGTACCCATAATGATTCGAGGTGTGAACCGCCATGAGTGGGGTCCACTAGTCGGGCGATCCATTTCGGAAGCATCCATGATAAAAGATATTCAAATCATGAAGCAGCATAATATAAATGCAGTCCGCGCTTCTCATTACCCCAACCATGAACGCTGGTACGAACTGTGCAATGAATATGGATTGTACGTTATTGACGAAGCAAATATTGAAGCGCATGGCATGCGATTCCATGAGAAGG
>JAYEFG010000099.1:0-30532 GCA_034658595.1 Fidelibacterota bacterium
TAACCCCGTTTTTACAATTACCCCGGTCTATAAAAAAAACGACGGGATTGTCTTTAATTCAAAATTATCATGATACATTTAATGATCTTGAAAAATTCTGGTCACAACAATTGGATCAAGTGGATGAAAGTCCAGCGGAAATACGCAGTCCGGCAACAAAAATTAAAACAAGTTTTCTTTATCCCGCTTTGACGCCAAAAGGAGAAATAATCGCGCTGAAAAACGGGTTGGGTGATGTACCGACATTGGTGAAAATCGTAAATGGGGAAGAAAAGGAATTGACGAAAATTTCTTCTTCTGCCAATGTGTTCGGCTTTCACACCAACGGGCGCCAGGCAGTCTGGTCCGCCTATGATCCGGATAAGCGCTGGACGAAACGGAGCTGGGCGAACATTCGCGTATTCGATATTGAAACGGGAATAACACGCATTATCACATCCAAAAAACGCCTGTATAATCCAAATATTTCAAGAGATGGAAAGCAAATCACCGCTGTTTCATTTTCCGCAACCAGGCAATGCCAACTGGTTATAATTGATTCAGGAACAGGTGAAATTATGGATCGTAAGGAAGCGCCGAATGGGGGATTGATCATGTTTCCGTCCTGGTCAGAAGATGGGTTGGAAATCGTATTGACTTCCCAAAAATTTGATGGTCGTGCCATTTATATTTATCATACTAAAAATCGCCAATTCGAAACATTAAAGACTGAATCCTGGATGGAGGTATTCAAACCCGTATTTTATAAGAATTTTGTGATTTATGAGTCACCAATTCAGGGGATTGATAACATGGTAGCCATCCACCGCGGGGATAAACGGGAATTTCAGGTGACTGCCAGAAAAATCGGTGCCTACAATCCTTTCGTTACCTATGATAACCGGCTTTTGTTTAACGATTATTCCTTTCGCGGGGACGCTGTGGCACTGATGGCTCTCAATCCGGATCAATGGCTGGAAATTCCTTCATCCCGGGAAAACCCAATTCAGGGCCCCTATGGCAATTTGGTTGCTGAATCAATTTTTGACAAACCATTTCCCAATGATTCTCATCAAATTTCCGACTATAAGCCTTCTGCAAACATTTTCAATTTTCACAGCCGTTACATCTTTGATAACGAATTCAATCCTACACTCGGCATTCAATCTGATAATATTTTAGGGACGGTGTCCATTGGAGGGGAATTAATTTTTAACCAAAATGAAGAAACAAAAACCACAAAGATTAAAGGGGTATATAGAAGTCTTTATCCAATCCTTGAATTCGAATTGGGATTTGGGGATCGCAATGTTCGATACGGGCCCTTTACCCAATGGGTGGAAAATATTAATGATTCTGTTACATTCAGTGTAAATGAAAAATGGCATGAATCGGTTTTTGACTTTGGTGGAACATTACCCCTGAAAAACCAGAAAATGGGTATCCGTACCCGCTATACCTATGCGAAAATCGGAGCAAAATATACACACCGAGCAAATACATTTTATCACTATAATTTCTCGAAAATTCCACCAAAAGTCCGTGTTAAAGATAAAGAAGAGCAAAAGGACAGAAATGGAAGCACCATGCCCCTGTATATTGAATCAGGGATGATTATTATTGATGAAAAATCACCAAGAGATTTGGGAAATTCCGGGTGGCAGTTTTACAGTTATCTTGGGGGCGCACCGTTCGGTGGATTAAGGAAAGGCCGGCAAATATCAATGCGAATTCAACATGGCAGGCGGGGATTAGGGAAACATCATTTTATTTCATCCTTATTTCAGTATGAAAAAAATGAGGGAGATTACATATTTCCTGCGAAAGTCACATTTCCCTATGGCTATAATTGGTATATGTCTGATTCCATTTGGCGGGTAAAAGCCAAATATCGAATGCCGCTGTTGTATCCTGATTGGGTGCTGCCCTTTGGCGTGTCCTATCTGAAAAGAATTCAGGCCGGTGTTTTTGTGGATAAGGTATCAGTTAAAGGTCAAGAATCCATGCTTGCAATCGGTGCTGGAATCACTTTTGAAACAGGCGGATTTTTTGATGTTAAATTTCCCATCCCAATTACAATAAATTATTATTATCATCCAAATAGCGGGAAATCAGGCATACAATTGGATTTTGAATAATTGGAAAGATTGATGTACCTTTATATATGATCAATGAGATTTAACTCTTTTATTTAGAGGTAGTTATGAGTAACCGTGGATCAGACAGAAGAAAAGAAGAACGCCGAGACGGTGACGAAAGACGGAATGGGAATGTACCGGTAAAACAAAACCGGAGGACCGGGGCGGATCGGCGTCAATATCAGGAAAGGAGGTCAGGGGCTGATCGAAGACTAATGTAATTCATGGAATATTTTTAATAGTTTATTTAGAAAGATAGTATGGATGTAATTAAATCAAAATATAAAATTGCCGATTTTGAGAAATTGGTCAATGAAGATCTTGGCTACTCAGACTGGCTCCCCGTAACCCAGGAGAATATCAACCAGTACGGCGAAGTCACCCTTGACAGTTATTGGATTCATACCGACCCGGAGCGTGTGGCTCAAGAGGGTGTTTATGATACCACAATCGCCCATGGTTTTTGGACACTGTCTTTATTGACCTTTTTTAATAATCAAATGGACCTTTGGCCCGAAGAAACACATGCGGGTGTGAATTATGGGTTAAACAGAGTCCGCTGGATGAGCCCGGTGCCCATCGGATCGCGCATCAGGAATCATGTCATTTTGAAGCATTGTAAAAAACGGGATAAAAACCGCTATATCGCCACTTTTAATTGTACTATTGAAGTTGAAGGTGTTGAAAAACCGGCTATGGTTGCTGAATGGCTGGGCATGCTTTTCACCAAGCCGGATTACCAAGCGTAGTATCCAATAGAATATAATACCTCCTCAAGCCCCTTCCAGTTTTCTGGGAGGGGCTTTTCTTTTCACAAAATTTGCCCTATTTTCCGCTACTGATGAAATCAATAAACCAATTCATTGCATTAATCCTTTTGGCGTGGATGGGCCTATTCACCCAAATATCTACTTCTCATATGGGGCATGCACACGATCTACTCCCATCAGAGGCCAGTCTTTGCGCTATTGATTGCGATGAAGAATCCCACCATTTTGCCGGTGTAGCCTGTCAATGGTTTATGGTCAAGCGCCTCACCAACAATGATGGTATTATTTCTACCGTAGATCAAATCCCAATTGAATTCGAAACAATTCATTGGACACCTCAATATTTCCTCTCAACTGCATCCCAGAATTTTGTCCATTGGGATCGCGGTCCCCCTGTCGTTTAGTTTTAGCACTTAATGACACCTCCCCGTTTTGCCGGGGATTCCCAATAAATACAACATAGAGGAAATTTTCCATGTTACAAAAATTAGTCGGGGGACTGTTACTATCAGGATTACTTATTGGCCAGACCACGGCCAATCCCCAATTCAGTGTGATAGGCGATTTGGTTATAGATCAATTAACTCAATCGCCAGCATTATCCAGTTCAGGTGTGGAAATAGCGATCCAGGGGTACGTGAACCCATTTGCACGTGCCGATGTTTATCTTCATAAACATAATGATGAATCACCTGTAGAATTAGAAGAAGCTGTGATTACTGTTGAGCGAGGACTTCCATTCGGTTTAGGCGTCCGCGCCGGAAAATTCCGACCGGACTTAGGGAAGATCAATAAAACCCATGCCCACCTGTTCCCCTTCATCGAAGCGCCCATAGGGATGACAAAAGTATTGGGTGAAGAATTTTACGCCGCAACAGGACTGGAAGCAAATTGGCTTATGCCCCTGCCTTGGTATAGTAGCCTGTCGGTAGGATATTTTGATTCAGGTATTGGAGGGCAAGATCATAAAAATGAAAAAGAAAAAAATGGCAAAGATTATGATCTCTATGAAATGGCTGATGATTTTTTGCCCGAAGGCCTAAAGGATAAGTATGAAGGGTTCGATAAAGTCATTACGATTAGGCAATCCAATTTCTTCGATATAAATGAGACTAATCATATTGAATTCGGATTCAGTTTATATGGTGAACATGAAAAGAACTTTGGTGGCGGTGATTTCAAATATAAATGGAAACCCAATAAATATCGTTCCTTTGCCCTTCAGGGAGAATTGATCCAATTTGAGTTGGGGAATGAACACGAAGAAAAAAAGGTTCATCCTAACGAGGTCTTAATAGCAGGATATTTAATGGCAAACTACCAATTCAAAAAGGTATGGAATATGGGAGTAATCAGTGAATATTGGCAATTTGAAATGGCTGATGGACATGGTAAGAACTCGGCCATCTTTTTTGGGTTTAGTCCGGTAGAAGAATCCTCGATTTTACGCCTAAAAATTGAGCAGGTTGATGACGGGAAGGATAAATATATACGGGGCGTTGCCCAACTCATCTGGTCACTGGGCCCCCACAAACCACACCGGTATTAAGTCATGAGGAAAATATTCTTAATATTGA
This sequence comes from Fidelibacterota bacterium, assembly GCA_034658595.1. Lineage (GTDB taxonomy): Bacteria > Fidelibacterota > Marinisomatia > Marinisomatales > TCS55 > TCS55. The sequence continues at coordinate 4,465 of JAYEFG010000099.1, forward strand.
CCATACTGTCCATTTGTTTCGGGAAAGTTCGGGTCGTCACGTCCACAACGGATTTGGCTGATATTGTAAAATCCATTGGCGGCGATCATGTGACTGTTACCAGTATTGCCCGTGGAAATCAGGACCCCCATTATGTAGAGGTGCTCCCCTCTTATATGTTTAAAGTTAAAAAAGCGGATATTTATTTTATGGTGGGGATGGAATTGGATTTGTGGGCGAAGTTCATCATTGACGGATCCCGCAATAGAAAAATAGAAGTGGTGGACTGTTCTGTTGAGATTGAAAAAATGGAAATTCCCACAGGTACAGTTGATGCGAGTATGGGAGATATCCATCGTTATGGGAATCCTCACTATTGGCTCGACCCGAAAAATGGAAAACTCATTGCACAATTAATCGCAGAAAAACTGACCAAAGCAGAACCAAAAAATTCTGATATTTTTCAACAAAACCTGAATGCATTTAATCTTCAATTGGACAAGGCCATTTTAGATTGGGAGAATCGTTATGCAAAACTGTCGGGGAAAAAACTCATTTTTTACCATAATTCCTGGCCATATTTTTCGAATCGTTTTGGTTTGGAAACGGTTGAATTCTTAGAACCTAAACCGGGAATCACTCCATCACCGGCAAAATTGAATCGCATTATTCAACGCATTAAATCGGACAAAATAGAGGTAATTGCTTCCGAATCTTATTTCAGCGATCGTGCACCTGAATTCATTGCATCAAAAACAAAAGTAAAAACGGTGAAAATGGCTCAATCTGTAGGTGCAATCGAAGGAGCAGATTCCTATATTCATCTATTTGAGACCAATTTAAAGATTCTTTCTCAAGCATTCGGAGTTGAACATGATTGATCTCATACTTTGGCCCTTGGTTGCGGCGTTTGTAATTACAGGAATCCACGTGTATTTAGGGCTCCACGTGGTGACGCGGGGGGTCATTTTTGTTGATTTGGCTTTGGCGCAAGTGGCAGCATTGGGATCGGCCATCGGGATTATTGTTGGATTAGAGCATGATGGATATTCGAGTTATATGTTGGCAGTCTCATTTACAATTATGGGTGCAGCCTTTTTTGCCTATGTACGATCCAGTAACCAAAGAATCCCCCAAGAAGCCATCATTGGAATTACCTATGTTGTATGTGCAGCCGCCATGATATTGCTCTTTAGTAAATCAGCAGAAGGATCTGAGCATTTGAACCATTTATTGGTTGGATCTATTTTATTTGTTACACCGGATAAAATTGGCTACACAGCTTTGCTTTATGGCATTATAGGATACTTTCATTGGAAATACCGTGATCGGTTTTTTGAAATATCCCAATCCCATTATAAAACAGGTGAATTAGATAAATCTGTGCGATTTTGGGATTTTCTATTTTATGTCACTTTCGGTTTTGTGGTCACAAGTTCGGTGAAAATTGCCGGTGTTCTCCTTGTCTTTTCATTCTTGATCATTCCGACCGTGGCTGCATTGTTATTCAAGGAATCGATTCGGAGCCGTCTAATATTCGGTTGGATATTTAGTATGGTAGGCAGTCTTCTTGGGATGTTTGTTTCAATTGCGTTTGATGTACCCACAGGAGCGTCTATCGTTGTCACTTTTGGGTTAATGCTTGCAATATTGGGTTTTTATTTTTCATTTAAAGTATGAAATAGTATCAGGTTGAATGGCTCGGTGATGGTGCGTTAAATTGGATTATCTATTCTAAATAAATTTAAAAATGAATCAACGCCAAGTAAAAAATATCATTGAAGGTATAAAAACCACTGATGGGGCCGGTGTAAATTTGACCCGAATTATTGGCAGTCCCGAACTCAATATGCTGGATCCCTTTTTGTTATTAGATGAATTCGGCAGTGATAATCCCAATGATTATATTGCCGGTTTTCCGCCACATCCCCACCGTGGATTTGAAACCATTACATATATGCTCAATGGCAAATGGCGGCATAAAGATTCTGATGGAAATGAAGGATTACTTGGCGATGGATCTGTCCAGTGGATGACAGCAGGCAGCGGTATAATCCACAGTGAAATGCCGATACAGACCGATGGTTTAGCCCGGGGATTCCAATTATGGCTCAACCTACCCAAGGAAAAGAAAATGATAGAACCCGCCTATCAGGATATTGAATCTGAACAGATTCCGATTGTAAATGAAAAGGCCGGAACGGTGAAAGTCATTTCGGGGAATTATCATGGAACCGTGGGCTCGGGAAAATCCCATACGCCCGTATTGATTCTGGATATTCAATTATTGGAAAATAGTGAATTAACCATTCCCGTTGTTGATGGCTGGAACGCCTTTGGATTTGTTTATGAAGGTGAAGTTTTTTCAGGGCAGCTATTATCAAAAGGCCAATTGGCTGTATTCGAAAAAAATGGAACTGTTCAATTCAAAACTAACGACAAAAAAGCAGGGATTTTTCTCGCAGCCGGTGAACCTTTAAATGAACCGGTAGCAAGGGGCGGTCCTTTTGTCATGAATACCAAAGGTGAAGTGCTACAGGCATTTTCTGATTTTCAGGAAGGTAAATTTGAATCATGATACGCTGCGAATGGGGCAACACAAGTGCCCTCTACCAACAATACCACGATGAAGTATGGGGCGTTCCCGTCCATGATGATAGAATACTTTTTGAATTTTTTATTCTTGAAGGCGCCCAAGCGGGCCTTAGTTGGGAAACGATCTTAAAAAAACGGGAGGGATATCTTGATACATTTGATCAATTTGATGCAGAAAAAATTGCCAAATATTCCGATGAAAAAATTGAATCTTTACTTCAAAATCCCAATATCATCCGTAATCGGCTTAAGGTGAATTCCGCTGTATTGAATGCACAATTATTTTTGGATGTTCAAAAAGAGGTCGGCAGTTTTGACAAATATATTTGGCAATTCACTCAGGGAAAAACTATTCAAAATTCATTCAAAAAAATGTCAGATATTTCTGCCAATACACCTGAATCCGATGCAATGAGCAAAGACCTGAAAAAACGTGGGTTTAAATTTATTGGTACGACGATTTGCTATGCATTCATGCAGGCCACGGGCATGGTAAATGATCACTTGGTGAGTTGCTTTAGATATGAGGCATTATCAAGATGAAAGCACATTATTTAGGTCATGTCGTTTTCTATGTGCGGGATTTGGAGAAATCCCTGTCTTTTTACAGGGATTTGCTTGGGTTTGAACAAGTGGGAGAATTCTTAAGACCATTCACGGCTGTTGCCCTTTCTGCCGGTCGAACCCACCACGAAGTTTTGTTGATTCAAGTTGGAGATGCGCCAGGGCCGCCAAAAGGCCACCGAATTGGTCTCTACCATATAGGTATTAAAGTAGGCGATTCTTTGGACGAGCTTCGTGCTGTCCGGGATGAGTTGCTTGAAGTTGGTGTACCGATAACCGGTATGTCTGATCATACGGTAAGCCAGAGTTTATATTTGGAAGACCCCGACGGTAATGAAGTGGAACTCTATGTAGATGATCCTGATGTGGATTGGAAAAAAGATCCTTCCCTTGTCATGTCGTCCATCAAGTGGTTGGATTTGTAATTCGAATAATATCTATAAAAAGTTCCTCTCCAGAGGGGACTCCTTATTAGGAAAAATCATGTGACAGCCCTCACATCGATTATTCAGAAATGAAACCCAAACAGGTGTAAATTCGTAATTGTGTAATGAAAAAATTATCACTCTTATTGTTACTCATTTTAGCTGGACTTATGTTTACCGGTCAAACCGAGCAAGAGTCGTCCAAAGGATTCGTCATGGATAAAGTTGTAAAGTCAGAAAAAGAATGGCAAACCTGCCTTACCCCGGAAGAATTCCAGATCCTGAGAGAAAAGGGAACGGAAAGAGCCTTCACAGGAAAATATTACAAGTATAAAGAAAAAGGCACTTATGTATGCGCCGGTTGTGATAATGAATTATTCAGTTCGGACACGAAATATGATTCCGGTACCGGCTGGCCCGCATTTTTTGATGCATTGGATGAAACAAAAGTGAATACGAAACGGGATATAAGCTATGGGATGATCCGTATCGAAATCACCTGTGCCAAGTGCGATTCACATTTGGGCCATGTCTTTGAGGACGGTCCAAAACCAACAGGATTGCGTTATTGCGTAAATTCGTTGGCATTGGATTTCAAGGCCAAGAAATAACCCTTAATTTTCTAACGACTTACGAGCGTAAATACAGCGGCCCTTTTATTTTAACTTTTTTGGTACATTACCGTCTAATCGGCTAAATTATTCCAGGATTATGAGAGGGTCATTCATCAAATTTCGCTGTTTTGCGTTCATATTATATGGACTTTTCACCGTGGCTGCATCCGCCCAGGGGAGGATGGGGGAAAGACCGGAACCCATTGATTGGGTCAAAAAGTTGGATTTAACCTTGGCTCAAAACAAGCAGATGGCGGAAATCCAGGAAAATTTCAGAGCCGAGATCATGGCCATTCGCGGTAACTCATCAGGGGATCCCATGGAAATGATGATCCTCATGCAGGATAAACAGAAGCAGCGGGATAAAAGAGTCAAATCAATCCTGAGTAAAAAGCAGTTTAAAAAATATAAAAAAGAATTAAAATCACTGCAGGATGAAAGACGCTGGCGCTTGAAGGACAGGGGTATGGGAAAAAGAAACCGTATGGAGGGGCAACGCAAACGGGGAGGTAGGTAATGATGAAAAAAATTCTTTTCAGCCTTTTAATCATTTCACAAGTCTTCGGACAAAACAAAACCCAAGATATATCCGGTGTAGTCATAGACTTGGATAACCTGGAACCACTGCCCTATGCTAATGTGGTGGTGATTGGTTTGGAACGGGGGATTACCACCAATTCCGACGGACAATTTGTATTGGTGGATATTCCCGCAGAACCCTGTTCCCTCATGATTTCCTATATAGGCTATCGAACAGTCAAAATCCCCTACGATAATTCAGGTCCCCAAAAATTATTGGATATTCGTCTAAAAATGGAAGCATTGGATTTCCAGGCTGTGGATGTAATTGCTGACGAATACCAAGTCATGAAAAGTGCCGATGAAGTGAGTAAAGTGACCATTTCTCCCCGACAATTAGCGTTGCTTCCTAATATGGGTGAGGTGGATATTTTTCGCGCACTTCAATTATTGCCGGGAATCAGCAGTACCGGTGATGGCTCATCGGGGATAAACGTCCGAGGCGGAGCCTCCAACCAGAACATGATTCTTTTAGACGGTATGAATATTTATCATGTGGATCACTTTTTCGGCATGTTCAGCGCCTTCAACGCCGATGCGATCAAGGATGTACAGGTATATAAAGGCGGCTTTCCATCCAAATATGGCGGAAGGCTTTCCAGTGTAATTAATATGACCGGTAAAAATGGAGACCTGACACGGCGCCAATTCGGCCTGGGTGCAAACCTCATGTCTACCCAATTATTGTATGAAACACCGATCATCCTGGGCGGTAGCTGGCTCTTTTCATTTCGTAGATCATATTCTGATTTTATGTCCAGCCCCTTCTTTGACAAAATGTATGAATTCGTAACCGGTGATGACCAGGGCCCCGCCAATAACCGTCGAAGGGTCAATCGCCAAAATCCTGATGATGAAAGCGCATTTCAGCAGCAGATCTTTCCCACGTTCTATTTTTATGATCTTCACAATAAGGTCACTTTTACGCCGGGGTATAATGATGTAATCAGCCTCAGCATGTATGGCGGCAGGGATTTTTTAAATGAATCCCGTGAGACCACCGGGATTCGTGGCCGTCCCGGCCCCGGCGGTGGTGGTGGCGGAAACCAACAAGATATTACCCTCATGGATGACAACAATACAGACTGGGGAAACCTAGGGGTTAGCCTGCGTTGGAATCATCGCTGGACAGACCGAATGTCTACCCAGGGATTATTTAGTTCTTCTCGATTTAAAAGTAATTATGGCCGCCATTTATATCTCCAAGGCGGCGGCAACAGGTCATTTAAAATTGGGGAAGGAAATGGCGCCATGGATCAATCTTTCCGGATTGATAATGTATATCATGCCAGTGCAAAGCACATTCTGGAGTTTGGGTTGGAATTAACCAACCTTGGCACCCACTATGATATCGCTATTTATGATACAATCCAGATCCTCGATATGGAATCCAATACAATGTTAGCCAGTTTATATTTGGAAGACCGTTGGAATATTTCTCCATCTTTAACCCTTGGGGTGGGCGTTCGGACCACAACCCAAATAGGGCTGGACAGTCTATACATTATGGATTTGGGGACTGATTCCATATTTGTTTCTCCCCGTTTATTCTTTACATGGAATTTGACCGATCATTTCACGGTTAAAGGTGCCTGGGGTAATTATTTTCAGTTTATTAATAATATTGTCTTGGAGGATGTGCTCCAGGGCAATTCCAATTTCTGGCTCGTATCCGATGATAATATTCCTGCGGGATCAGCGGAACACCAAATTCTGGGTTTCAAATATGAAACACGAAAATACCTGTTTGAAGTTGAAGGATATCGAAAATACCTGGATGGGTTGGTGGAATATACACGAAGATTCCAGGAACTGGCTGATTATGGGAATTACTTCTTTTTTGGTGACGGGTATTCAGAAGGGGTAGAGTTCCTAGCCCAGAAAAAGTCCGGCGCTTTTAATGGTTGGCTCAGTTATACCTATGCCAACGTGGATTACGATTTTGGCGCCTTGGCACCGGAACCCTATCCTGCCAGCCATGATAAAACACACGAAGCCAAGATTGTCGGGATGTATAAATGGGGTCCGTGGAATTTTGCATCCACATTTGTTTATGCCACTGGTACGCCTTACACCACACCCCAGAGCCGCTATTATTTACCGCTGCTGAACGGGGATGAATTCACCTATATTCATGTGAGTGATAAGAATAGCTACCGCCTTCCGGATTACCATCGCATGGATTTGAGTATCTTCCGGCAATTACACACACCCGATTTTAAATGGGATGTGGGTTTGTCGGTTTTCAATGTGTATAACCGCAAAAATGTGAATTATCGTGAATATGATCTGGATGTTATACCTGTGGTTGTATCCGATGTAATGCTGCTGCCCATGACCATTACTTTATTCTTTAAAGTAACATTGAAATAGGTGGATCAGATTAATAACAAATTATTCTTTTCAGCTTTGTTGAGCATTGTTTTTTGGACAATCAGTTGCGAGGATGATCTTGCTCCCGTACCGAATGCAGACATGATTGTCGTGCGGGGCTACATATATGCAGGCCAGCCGGTAACGGATGTAAACTTGGCATCTACTCTGGAATTAGATGACGAAAGTGAAACAGCAATTCCCATCGATTCGGCAGAAGTAATCTTAAAGCGGGGCACAGAAGAATTTGTCCTGGTGCCTGTCCATTCTTATGATACTACGGAAACGGATACGACCTTTGGCATCACCTATGTTTACCCCGATACCGATCTTGTGGTGGCAGCAGGGGACACCTTCATTTTGGAAGTGAATTACGGCGAACAACATCTGACGGCTGAAACGATGGTGCCGACCCGGCCCGACAGTTTCACCTCCACCGTCGATACTTTAAGAGTTCCTAAATTTGACAGGTGGCGTGATTATATCCAATGGATATTTGCCGATTCCAATATAGTTCACTTGAATTGGGATAACCCAAATGACGAGTATCATTACTTAATGATGGATAATGTAGAGGAAGACCCTCAACCCTTGGAACGCACTTTGCCTCCACGCTGGCGGCGTTTTATATCCCAGCCATTTGTGGATACATCCTATACAATGCTTGCCAGTACAATCACCCATTTTGGCCGGCATGATATTGTTTTATTCCATGTTCAACCCGATTACGTGCTCTTGTATCAATCTAGCGGGCAGAATTCCCGGGACTTGAATGAACCCTACAGTAATATTAATGGCGGGTTGGGCATGTTCACTGCATTCAACAGTGATACAGTTTCCATCGTTTTGTTGCCCGAAAAGTAAAGGTAATTTAAGTCAATAAATAAGTCAGCCCGCTGGAGAGGTTTTGTTCTTCAGCCAATTTACGTTCTCCATCATTCGCATGATTTAAATCCCAATCCTTGAGTTTGGGTGCCATGATGCGGTGATACAGCCACGGTGCAAATAAAACCAAATACACGCAGGACAAATAACCCGACGGCATTTCCGGTGCATTGGGATACGCCTTTAATTCCCAATATTCTAATTGTGCATTTTCATGATGAGAAGAATGACGTGTCAGATTAAATAGGAAAAAACTGCTGACCCGCCGGTTGGTATTCCACGAATGTTTTGGAAGAATTGGTGTTCCTTTTTCACGGATCAATCCATAATGTTCCATATAATTGACCCCTTCCAGTACGACCTTACCGCCGATCCCAATTAATAGAAATACGAAAAGGCCGGTCCATCCGCCTAAGAAATAAGCACCAGCAGTTAGAATACCTGACCGGGTGTATCCAATCAACATCCTGTTTTGAATGGAAAGAGGACTGAGTCCTTTTTTCTCCAAGCGCTTATTTTCAATAATCCATGCATTGCGGTGGCTGAGAAATGATGAACGTAAAATAAAGTGATAAGGATTTTGCCCCCGTTTGGCTGTGGCAGGATCTATGGACGTGGCCACATATTTATGGTGGCCGTACACATGTTCAATGGCAAATGCGCAATCCCATGTGAGGGCCAGGAGCCAGTTGCCCATAAACATATCAAACCGGTTTCGTTTCCTGTGGGTTAATTCGTGCCCCACATTGGTTCCTGCTGAAGCGACCATTAGCCCTAAAACGAATACATAACCGGCCAAATGGATGAAAGTAGTTCCATCCCTGACAGCCATTAATGATGCACCCCAGGCGGGGAGGGGCAGATTTCCCGCCATCCAGACGGTGATAACGATAACAGTGAATAATAAGGGCAGGTTTATATAGAGTAAGAAATTAAGCAGTTTTTTTGAAGCATATTCCGGTTGGGATTTATCATCACCCAAAAAGAGGTCGCCAAAAATCACAATCGATGAAAAAATGGCTTCATAGACCCACATCCAGTATTGGCCTTTCAGGGCAAAATAAATGCCCAGGAAAACGAGGAATGGTGTTGCGGCGTAACGGAGATATTTGGTCATAGCTAAACTCAGGAGAGTTTACCCATAGATAGAAGATTTTTCAAGGGGTGGCATTGGGGATGAAACATTTGTAATTTTACCCTCGTTTTTCGTTAATAAATAGGACTATTAATGGCTATTGCAATTTTCTTTACAGGACACTGGTTTTCGTCCTTGTTTTCTCAAACCTTTTTCCTGCACCGATACGGTGCCCACCAGATGTTCAAAATGAACAAATTCTGGGAACGATTCTTTCATATTTTTACATTTATTTCCCAGGGGTCATCCTATCTTAATGCCCGGGGTTATGCAATTTTGCACCGCCTCCACCATGCCCACAGTGATACCAAGGACGATCCCCATTCACCCTCTTTTTACAAATCTGTATTTGGCATGATGTGGCGAACGAAAAAAGTATACAGCGACTTGGTAAATAACCGAGTGAAAGTAAAGGCCAACCTGCTGAAAAATATTCCCAACTGGCGAGGGTTGGAACGGGTTGCCGATAACTGGCTCACGCGGGTTGCATGGGGCACTTTTTATGTAGTATTTTATCTTTTGTTCTCACCGTCCTGGTGGTTATTGCTGTTACTTCCGGTTCACTTCCTTATGGGACCAATTCATGGTGCAATAGTGAATTGGTGCGGCCATAAATATGGCTATCGCAATTTTAAAAATACCAAAGATAAATCCCGGAATACGCTGCCTTTTGATTTTTTAACTCTCGGTGAATTATTTCAGAATAACCACCATCGCTTTCCGAATCGATTAAATTTTGGTTTTCGTAAATGGGAATTTGATCCCATTTACCCCATCATTAAAATGATGGACAAAATGGCCATCGTTAAAATTGTAAAAGAGCGGAAGAATCATTTTGTAGATCGGGTGAAAGCATTAAATTCGCCGTCCAAATAAAGCAATCATAAGTTAATTAGGAAGGAAACAATGCAGGAAATATTATTTTTTCTGGTTGGCTGGTCACTCTCTATAGCCGGGTTCTATACCACCCATAAAGTGATCAAAGTCGCCATCAGAAACGACCAGTAAGTCAACCTGATAAAACCATTAGAAAAGCCCTACAGTATGTGGGGCTTTTTTTATACCTGAAATAATGTAAAATTCTCCCATGGCAGAAAAAACAAAATTGTGGTATTTGAATGATAAAGAGAAGTAGACCATTATGAAATTGGGATGGATAATCCCTGTACTGATATTGAACAATTGTAGTGGCGATAAATTGATTTTTTCCTCATTCGAATTGGATGGCATGAATGTTCGCAATGGATTTCTATGAATGGGATGACCCACCAATGTGGGTAAGGCCCTGAAGGGGCTGAAGAAGGATTTAAAGTAAAAAATTGGAAGCAGTTAAAAACTGACAGTAAATAACTGTTAAAGGAAAAGAGAATTGAAAGATATCAAAATTTATACCACCAATTGGTGTCCTTTCTGTAAATCAGCCAAGAGATTCTTTGATGAGAAAGGCTGGGGCTATGAAGAGATCAATATTGAAGAAAAGGGCTGGGATCGGGCCAAATTAATGGAGGTGGGAAAGTCCATGACCGTGCCCCAGATTGTGATTGATGGAGAAGCTATTGGCGGATATGATGACCTGATGCGGACATATGGCTAAGAGCCTCGGCTCTCTTATTTTACTATTTTTGATGGCTTGCAGCGGGCCACCAGGGAAGCAAATCAAAATTATAGATTTGGAATCATCTAATTCGTTTTTAAATAGATTACATTCGAATAATGAATTACCTCAACTTATACTTTTAGTTTCTCCCACCTGAGGCGTTTGCCTGGAAGGGGCCCGGTGGGTCCAATCAAATATTTTAGACGCACATCCGGATGTTGATTTGAAAGTTCATACCGTATGGCTCCCCATGCTGCGGCCTGATAAACGCCCCAAATGGACTTCTAAAAAAGTACCCATCAATGGAAAAAGAGTCACCCATTACTGGGATGAGAATCAATCCATTGGAAAACAATACGGCAAATATTTTGATAAACCCGGTGTAGTGGCTTGGGATATTTTCTATCTTTATGATAAAGGGGCAGAATTAGATTCTTTGCTCCAGCCCTGGGTAAGCACAGGCCGAACCATCATGGGTGCCAAAGATAAATTAAAAACAGATTTTGAAGCTTTAATAAATACGAGAAAAAATGACTAACTTTTTAAACCACGTTCCCCCCATGGGGATCTACGAAACATTGTATGCATTCCAGGAAGTATTCGGGAGGCCTATGGGTGAGTCGGGTACCCATCCATGGAGCCAGGGATTTCCACTCACTACCCAAATTCCCGGCGGACCGGAAATCCCAACTCAAGTTAATATTGATTCCACCGATCTCATGTATCCCAAAGCATGGGGGCAGCCCCAATTGCGAGAAACGATCGCGGCATATTATAATCATTATCACGGCGCCAAAATTGATGCAGAAAATGTCATGATATTTGCCGGTGGCCGTCCGGGCCTTGTGGCTTTACTTTTATTTTTGGAATCAGACATTACCGTTCGCATCGCTTCCACGGAATACACACCCTATTATGATATGCTGCATTTGCTGAAGCGGGGATATGAACTGGTTGAAAGCGGGGCGGAAAATGGGTTCTCGCCCCCAGTCTCAAATTACATGGGTGAAGATACGAGCAATCGAAGACTCATTATGTTAAGCAATCCCTGCAATCCGACAGGGGTTACCAAAAATGGAGATGAACTTAAAACGCTGGTGGCAGCAGCTTCGTTTGGGCCCCATGGATTATTGGTGGATGAGGCTTACGAATTATTTCATGAACCCCCGGTGAGCGCCCTGCGGTATATGGACAATATCGATGAATCAAATCTTTTTGTGAGTGGCGCGGCCACAAAGGGGCTCCAGGCCCCGGGCATTCGGATCGGTTGGGTAATTGCGGCGAAAAAATATATTGAGATTTTGGGGAATTTTTCTTCATTCGGCATGGGCGGTGTATCCCGGCCATCTCAACTGTATGCCATGAAACTTTTAGACAGAAGTCGAACCGAACTGGCCCATAAAGCAATTCCTGAATTCTATGCGGGACAGCGTAATCGGTATGGCAAAGCCTTTTCTGATCTTGGGTTAGAATTGTTTTCCGGTGATGGTGGTTTTTACCATTGGTGCAAACTCCCCGGTAATCTTACCGCTGCTGAACTCAATGATCGGCTTTTCCCACATGGGGCAGCGATATTGAAGGGAACCGACTGCGACATGGTGCGGCGTGGAGATAGCTCACCATTGAATCAATTTTTTCGATTTTCGTTTGGACCGCTGAAGCCGGAATCTTTTGAAACAGATATTGAAATATTGGGCCGGGCGCTGGTTTAAAGAATTATTTTATATCCTATCCTTGGAAATCATAATGAGCAAACTGATTAGGGTATAAGTTCAATATTGATTAAAGTGTAAAAAAGGATTTTAACTCTTTCTGGACTGCATTTTGATCTTTTGCCGACAATTGTCCAAGTCGTTTTAATATCATTGAATATTCAATCGTCGCAAATTTCATCCGCACCATGGTGGGTTTGGGGAGATTTTCTTTTTTCCAATCCATGAGTTGAATATCCCCAATCCTTGGGGGGCTGGCCATATTGCTGGTCATGAAGGCAATGACAATATCAAACTTTTCATTGATCGCACGGTTGGGTGACAGGATCAATCCCGGACGTTTTTTAATTATAGATTGGTTTGAAAAAGGGAATGGGAGGAGGACAACATCCCATTTTTTATAAGTCATTATAAACGTCGTCTTCTTCGTTATCCCATTCCATAAAAGACGGCTCGGATATTTTCATAATGGCCGTCAAATTTTCTTTTTCCAGCTCTGATTGATACCGTTTTTTATTTTTTTCGATATATTCATCAACCCATTCTTCCACCAGGCTACCGATAGTTCGACCTTCCAGGGAACTGATGATCTTTAACAGTTTTTGCTTCTGATCTTTGATCCTGATACTAATTACACTCATGTTAAAATTTACATGTAGGGAAACCTACAACTCAACTAATTTATTTAGATTTTCATTCGGACCCCTGAAACCGGAATCTTTTGAAACTGATATAGAAATCTTGGGCAAAACGCTTAGCTAATCTTTACTCAGCCGAAACTCCTGGTAAGCCAGGAATGCTGTAATCACCATTCCGACCCAGTTAAACGTAATTGGCAGATTCCAACCGCCGATTATTACACTTTCGCCTGAAATAATTCGCATTAAATGTAGCAGGGCTACGGCGCTGAAAACGGTGGCAGTAATTGTGATATATGATTTGATATTCATTTTAATTTCCTTTCCATAAAATTTAAAATGTAATTTAACAAAACCCAAGAGTAGTTAAATTTCACCAATGAAAAATTTCCCAAAAATATTAACGATTATGGTTTGCTTTCTGCTATCCTGCGAGGAAAAAAATCAAGATGACGATAAACAATATGAGTACACGGCTTATTATGGGAAAAGTTTAAGAGTATGTGTTCAGGGGAAAATGGAATTAAATATTGGAACAGATTCAACCATCACCGGTACATGGAAGACCGAAGTGGTAGAAGGATTTTCAGAAAATGATGTGGGCCCCCAGATTGGGACAGGGGAATTAAAAGGCAATATTAAGGATGGAAAAATTTATCTACAAATGAACCCCGGTTTTAATGATAATAATATAGATTTAACTGGTGTGAGTTTTGTTGATGAATATTCTGGAACATGGGTTTGGATATCATTCGTTGGGATTACCTCTTCCGGTTCATTCAAATTAAAAAAGAAGTAATCAACTTCACCCATACCATATTTTAATTTGGCAAACACCGCCGATTAAGTTTACACTTACCCTTCCCTAAGGAGGGTTTTATTTCAAAATTGACAGGATTTTCTGATGGCTGATTCAGCGCCCCGTTTTTCAACTCGTTTTACTTTTTTAATCAGTGCCCTTGGCATTGCAATTGGTACAGGAAATATTTGGCGCTTCCCCCGGATTGCTGCTTCTAACGGTGGTGAAAACGGCGCCGGCTCTTTTCTCTTAGCATGGATCATGTTTCTCTTTTTGTGGAGCATTCCCCTCATTATTGCTGAATATGTTATGGGGCGAGAATCCCGCAAAGGAACGGTGGGTGCTTTTACCCATTTTATGGGTAAACCATTCGCATTTCTAGGCGGTTTTGTGGGATTTGTTTCCATGGCAATCGCATTTTATTATTCAGTCGTTGTAGGCTGGAACATCTACTATTTCGGCAGTATGACTTTCTCAAACTTGCCCGCCACAACTGATTCATCCTGGGCGTTGTGGAATAATTTTCAAAATGGATCGTTCCCAATTCTATTCCATGCCGTTGCCATGAGCGTAGGCGGTTTTGCTATCTATAAAGGAGTATCATCCATTGAAAAAGTTAATCGAATATTAATTCCTACTTTATTGGTGATTGTGCTTATTTCCGTCGTGAGAGCGCTTATGCTTCCGGGGTCCATGGCGGGCATATCTTATCTGTTTACCCCTGATTGGGCGCAACTGAAGGAACCGCGTATTTGGCTGGAAGCATTAACCCAAAATGCCTGGGATACAGGGGCAGGCTGGGGGCTTTTCCTAACCTATGCTATCTATGTTAAAAAGCGGTATGGGGTTATTAAAAACGCCTTCACCGTTGCAATAGGAAATAACCTGGTTTCTCTTTTGGCGGCCATAATGATCTTCAGTACTGTGTTTTCTATCCTGGGGAATGAAATGGGCATGGCCAAAGGCGAAATCCTGGATGTAATGAAATCTTCCGGTCCTGCCGCCACTGGATTGACCTTTATCTGGATGCCGCAACTTTTTGCTAAAATGCCCTTGGGGAAACCATTGGCGATCTTGTTTTTCCTTGGGCTCAGTTTCGCCGGATTCTCATCGTTGATTTCCATGCTGGAACTGGCCGTCCGAAATCTAATCGACTTTGGTGTTAAACGGGCCACAGCAGTTGGCTGGATTGTTGGTGTATGTTTTATAATGGGGATTCCATCTGCACAGAATTTGGACATTTTAGGTAACCAGGATTTCGTATGGGGTGTGGCGCTGATGCTGTCGGGTATTTTTGTCGCTGCTGCCGTCATTAAATATGGGTTATCCAAAATCATTCGTGAGGTAAGTGCAGAAAGTGATAATGATTGGCCATTTCCCGTTTGGTGGCAAGGGACGATTAATTATGTGGTACCTGCATTGGGTGTAGTTTTATTCAGTTGGTGGATGTGGCTTTCGGCCACCATGTATGCCCCCGATGATTGGTATAATCCCACCTCACTATATAGTGTGGCCACTTGTGTGGTTCAGTGGGGAATAGTGATTGTTGCATTTAAAATGGTGAATGGCTGGATGAATCAACGGCTGGATAATCCATTAAATTGAAGTAGAGATGCCCCGATGAATCGGGGCGTCTCTCCCAAAACAAATTAATCAGTAAAGACGCATTGCGATGCGTCTTTACTCAATTATTGATAAACTTTCCCCAAGTGTAATTTTTATAAATCACTGACAACCTTTTTGAAACAAACCTGTCTAAGGTGTGTTTTACAATTAATGGTGAAAGGTTATTAAAATGAAATTTAAACGAATTATGCCAATCTTATTCGGCATTGGAATCCTGGGAGCGGGGGCGCCTAAATCAAGCGTAAAATCGGGGGATCTTCGATCCCGTATATTTGAAATCACACGAACATCTAATCTAATAGAAATTGATGGAGAATTCGATGATAAAGGATGGCAAAAGACAACAACGACCAGCAATTTTTTAGAAATTCAGCCGGGCGATAATATTAATCCATCGGATGAAACGGAAGTAAAGCTCACTTACGATAGTGATAATCTTTATGTGGCTTTCATGGCTTATTCAGATCCGGAGGATATTCGCGCTTCTTATCAAAAAAGAGACCAAGCCTGGGGCGATGATTTTGTGGCCATCGTCATTGATACTTATGGTGATGCCAATTCGGCTATTATGATTGGTTCCAATCCTTATGGAATACAATTGGATGCCTTAAATCAAGGAAATGACGGTGATTCCAGTTTTGATGTGATTTATGAATCTAAAGGGAAAATAACGGATGAAGGATATCAGGTCGAAATGGCCATTCCTTTTTCCAGTTTATCCTTTCCAAAAAAGGATGTGCAGGAATGGAAAATAACTTTTTACAGAAGCCTCCCCCGTGTAACCCAATCTCAAATTGTATGGGGCGGATTCGACCGCTCAAACCCCTGTTGGCTATGTCAATTGGGAACGCTGAAAGGAATCGAAGGAATTGAACAAAAAGGGCGATTGGAATTTTTGCCGACAGTTGTAGGATCCCAATCATCAGAAATGGATAACAATGATGCCATTCAGGATGGCAAACCATTTGGCGAAGCATCATTGGGAATAAAATACAGCTTCAGTTCAGACCGAACGGCAGAAGTGACCATCAATCCGGATTTCAGCCAAGTGGAAGCAGATGAGGACCAGGTGGATGTTAATACCACATTTGCATTGTCCTTTCGCGAAAAACGCCCATTTTTCAATGAAGGGGCCGACCTCATGGATACTTGGATCAATGCCATTTATACACGGTCTATCAATAACCCTATCGCCGCGGGTAGGATAATTAATCGTGGGCAAAAAAATACTTGGGCATTACTTTCTGCCATGGATGAAGATTCTCCCTATATCATCCCCGGGGAAGAGCGCAGTTTTACGGCCATGGGGAAGAAAAGTTTTTCTAACATTTTTCGCTATAAACGATCCTTGGATCAAGGCAGTTATGTGGGGCTTTTGGCCACTAATCGCCGAATGATTGATAATGAAGGCAGCGGATCTGTATTTGGCTTTGATACCCGTTACCGCTTTAATGATATGTATCAATTGGAATTCCAAACTGTATTTAGCCATACGAAAGAACCGAATGATTCGTTGGTGGTATCGGGGAATCAATTTGGTGATGATCATACTTTTACATTCGATGGTGAGTCCTTCACGGGGAATGCAGTGGAAATCGAGTTTTCCCGCCAGACAGAACATTGGATTTTAGAAACGGGTTACGATCATAATTCACCCACATTTAGGGCAGAGAATGGATTTATCCGCAGCAATAATACGAAACGCGCTTATGTGACCAGTATTTGGATCGCTTACCCCAATTCATTAGTCACCAAGGCTGTTGGCGGATTTAACACAGGTGTCAGGCAGAATTTTGAGGGCGAAACAAAGAACCGTTACATTACCTTTTTCGGGAATGTTGAATTGCCGCGTCAGTTCCGCGTCAATTTGTCTTATAATTATGAACCATTTGTAAGGTTTAAGGATACTGAATTAAAGAAGCTTTCCTCATTTAATTTGAATATCAACAGCTCATTCAGCAAATCCCTAACTTTTGGCGGTGGATTGAATACCGGTGAAAATATTGTCCGTTTCTTAGAAGTCCCTGAAAAAGGAAAAAGCAGCGCCATGTGGCTTTGGGGTCAAATCAAAATAACGGACAAACTGATGGTAAGTCCCCGGTACAATCAGCAAAAGATGACAACGCTGGATGGCAAAGAAGAATATTATTCCGGATACCTGGCTGCCCTACGGATGAACTACCAATTTAATGAATCCTTCGGCTTCAAACTGTTGGGACAATACAATGATTTCAGCAATTCCTTTACCGTACAGCCCTTGTTGACTTACCAACCCAGTCCATTCACAATATTCTACCTTGGCTCCTCCCAGAATCAATCTGTGAATACCTTGTCAATGGATGCATTAAGCAATGGCCAATTGAACAGCCGCCAGTATTTTATGAAATTTCAATACTTATTCAATTAAGTTTCTCAAAAAGCCGGGGCTGAGTCGTTACACTGCCCTTCAAGATGATGCCCCGGCAACCTTGTTTCTATCTTTAGAATTTCTGTTATGTCTTATAACTTCCGGTATACATTTGAATTGAAATAATTTAAACAGGAGGTTGAATTGAAATCATTACGTCTCTATACCATAACCATGATGGCTCTATTTTTATGTCCGGTTCAAACTTTTGCCAAGACAAATAAAAAGGATATTCAAAAGGCCATAGAGAAGCGGGCGAAAGAATATGAAAAAATTGCCAAGTCCATTTGGAATTTTGCCGAGGTGGGATACCAAGAGGAAAAAAGTTCAGGCCTTCTCAAAAAAACATTATCCGATGAAGGTTTCAGTATTAAATCCGGTGTAGCGGATATTCCAACGGCTTTTGTGGCGGAATACGGTTCTGGCAAGCCTATTATCGGTATCCTGGCAGAATTCGACGCATTACCGGGTATCTCACAAGAAGTGGCTACAGAAAGAAAACCAATTGTTGACCAAGGCGCCGGCCATGCCTGCGGACATCATTTATTTGGAACAGCCTCAACGGCGGCGGCCATAGCGGTAAAAGATTATTTAAAGAAGACGGAGCAAAAAGGCACTATTCGCCTTTATGGTACACCGGCAGAAGAAGGGGGCTCGGGGAAAGTATATTTGGTCCGCGCCGGGTTATTTGATGATGTGGATGTCGTCCTCCATTGGCATGCCGGCGATCGCAATACTGCCAGTCCATCCACTTCTATGGCAAACCGTTCAGCCAAATTCAGGTTTTACGGATATTCGGCCCACGCCGCCGGAGCACCGGAAAAAGGTCGATCTTCCTTAGATGCAGTAGAAGCCATGAATCACATGGTGAACCTCATGCGGGAACACATTCCCGATGGATCGCGAATCCATTATGTCATCACGCGCGGTGGGAATGCACCCAATGTCGTTCCTGATTTTGCAGAAGTGTTTTATTATGTCCGGGACTTTAATGTAGATATTCTCGAAGATTTATGGGTTCGTGTCATCAAGACGGCCGAAGGGGCTGCTATCGGGACGGGCACCCGCATGGAATATGAAATTATTCATGGGAACCGACCCGTTTTGGCCAATGATGTGGCTCAAAAAATTATGTATGATAATTTAGTAGCTATCGGCGGAGTAACATACACAAGTAAGGAAAGAACATTTGCGGAACAGATTTACAAAACACTCCGGTCACCAGACAAGGACATATCTTCTGCGGTTGAAGTTCAGCCCTATAAATTCACCAAAGGGAAAGGCTCCACCGATGTGGGTGATGTGAGTTGGATGGTACCTACGGCAGGACTCAGAACTGCCACTTGGGTTCCCGGTACATCGGCACACACATGGCAGGCCGTGGCTGCGGGCGGTATGGGCATCGGCATGAAAGGCATGATGAATGCGGCAAAAACAATCGCCGGAACAGCAGTGGATTTGTATAATAATCCAGAAGCGGTTAAAAATGCAAAAAAAGAATTGCTTGAACGACGGGGACCGAAATTTAATTATTACTCTCTCCTGGGAGATCGACAACCACCTTTGGATTATAGAAAATGAAAATTGCACTTTTTGGCGGAACCGGTTTTGTGGGATCTTATCTCATTGATGAATTGATCGTATCAGGGCATACACCCCGCGTTCTGGTCCGGCCGGGAAGTGAAAGCAAACTTTCTCAGGCTCAAAAGTGTGAAATCGTCACCGGAGATTTGTCAGATCAAACGGCGATCAGGGAAACCATCAACAAGGCCGATGCTGTTATTTATTTGGTGGGGATTATACGTGAATTTCCCCGAAAAGGTATTACTTTTGAAGGTCTTCATTTTACCGGTGCCCGGAATTGTATGGATTTAGCCGCTGAAAATAAAGTGAACCGCTTTATTCTCCTGAGCGCTAACGGCGTAAAAATGGATGGAACCGAATACCAGAAAACAAAATTTCTGGCGGAACAGTACTTGAAAAATACATCCTTAAATTGGACCATTTTTAGGCCTTCACTCATCTTTGGTGACCCCCGTGGAAAAATCGAATTCTGTTCTCAATTACGGGATGATATGCTAAGTCTTCCAATCCCCGCCCCCTTATTTTTTCCTGGATTGATCCCCAAAAATGCCGGTGGATTTTCAATGTCGCCCGTGCATATAACCGATGTGGCCAGATGTTTCGTAGGCGCTTTAACAAATGAATCATCCATCGGAAAAACGTATGACCTGGGTGGCGAATCCGCCTTCACATGGAAGGCATTGATTGATATGATCGCTGCAGCATGCGGGAAAAAGAAATGGAAGATCCCCGCCCCGGCGATGGGAGTCAAAATGGTAGCCGCAATCTTAGACCGTTTCAGTTGGTTTCCCATTTCAGGGGATCAATTGACCATGTTACTGGAGGGGAATACCTGTGATGGATCAAAAGCCTTTGGCGATTTTAATGTTGACCCAACCCCATTCTCAGGGAAAAATCTGGCCTATCTGAAAGGATAAAATCCGGGCAAATAAAATTGATAAAAACAGGTATATTATTCTTTACGATGTTCACCTTTTTATTTGGCAAATCAGCAGATACATTAAAAGTCGGTGACTTGGCTCCCGATTTTACTCTCTTATCCCAGGAAAAGAAAAAGATCACCCTCAGGGATTACCGGGGGAAAAGGGTGGTGGTTTATTTCTTCCCCAAAGCAGATACGCCGGGATGAATCAAGGAAGCGTGCGGGTTCCGCGACGCCTTCAGCGAATATGAAAAAGCGAATATCACTGTTTTCGGCATCAGTTATGATTCACCCAAATCTTTATTGGCCTTCAAAAAAAAGTACAATTTGCCCTTCACCTTACTGTCTGACCGGAATAAGGAGGCGGCCAAGGCCTATGGCGCCAAAAGCAGGTTGTGGGCCAAGCGCTACACTTTTGTGATAGACAAGGATGGCAGAATTGAAAAAATTTATAAGAAAATGAACGTCAATACACATGCGGGGGAAATTCTTGACGACATCCTGGACAAAAAATAGTCTATTTTTTGTTCTGTTCTTTGGGTTCATCACCGCTCAGGACACGAATCAGATTCATGGGTTTATCACCGATGAAAATTCCGGGGAGGCACTGATTGGCGCCAATGTGTATTTTGAAGGCACTGACTATGGTACGGCCACCAATCACGACGGTTATTATGTTATAAGTGAAATCCCCAATGGTGATTTTACTGTCATCGTTTCTTACCTCGGGTACAACACCCGGAAAACACCAATTTCTCTTAAAGGCAGGATGGATCCTGCACTTTCGATTGCATTAGAAATAACGCCAATTGAAATGAGTAGTGTAGAAGTGACTGGTGAAGAGGTGGAACACAGGGTAAACATCCAGATCAGTCGCAATACCCTGAACATGCGCCAGCTTAAAAATGTGCCCCAGCTGGGGGAGGCTGATTTATTCCGAACGCTGCAAAGTCTGCCTGGCGTTCTCACCGAATCTGAATTCAGTACCGGCCTCGTAATCCGCGGCGGAAACTCAGATCAAAACTTAATTTTACTGGATGGAATTACGGTATATAACCCTTCCCATGTGGGCGGGTTGTTTTCCAATTTTATCGTGGATGCGATCAAAGAAGCAGACCTGTTAAAAGGTGGATTTAATGCTGAATACGGCGGCCGACTTTCCGCCGTCCTTAATGTGCGCAGCCGGGAAGGGAATCGGAATAAATTCAATGGCAAAGGATCTATTTCACTCCTCTCGGCTCAAACTACTTTGGAGGGTCCCGTTGGCAATGGCGCCTGGCTCATGTCCGCCCGCAGAACATATTTTGACCAGATATTCAAAGGAACCAAGTTTCATTTCCCCTATTATTTCTATGATTTGCAAGGCCATGTATTTCAGGATATTGGAGAAAATGACAGGATTTCTATGTCCTTTTATTCAGGAAAGGATGATCTTTTCTGGGATGAGTTATGGCTGAAGGGTCAGTGGGGAAACCAGACCGTCAGTATGAATTATCGCAAGTTCTTCAATACGAAATTGGTGTCAAACTGGCTTTTGGCCAAAAGCAGATTCAATATCTTTTTTGGCCTCGGCGGCGAATCGGGTATCAATGAAGAAGACTATATTGATGATCTGACTTTTCGAACCGATTGGACTTGGTTTGCTTCCCAGGATTTTCAGGTCCGCTTTGGCGGTGAAATGAAAGATCTGGATTTTGTCTACAGCAGTACTTTTTTGGACAGTACAATTTTTGATACACGAACCCACCCGAAAGAGGGGGCTGCATACGCAAAAATGAAATATTGGCTGACGCCAAGGATGATGATTGAACCGGGACTCAGAGTGAATTATTACGATAAAGCCAGGGAAAATATATTCGTGGATCCCCGCTTGGGAATGAAATATTTACTGACCGATGACCGCTATATTAATTTTTCCACCGGCGTATATCATCAATTCATGGAGACGATCCAGGATGATTTTAACCCCAAAATTTTGGATGCATGGTTCGCCATTGATCAAACCGTTGATCCTGCGTCTGCCGTTCAATATGTATTGGGGTATGAAGAATATTTTGGTTCTTCTTATCATGTGCAGGTGGAAACCTATTATAAAGATATGAAAAACCTGTTAACCTTTGTGGATGAACGATCCACGGTGGATGAAATCGTTTCTGATGAAACATTGGATGACCTTGTAGATGTAGGTGACGGGTATGCCTATGGATTTGAAATCTTTCTCGAAAAACGATTAGGGCGGTTAAACGGGTGGGCCTCATACGCCTGGTCCCTGGCCAGAAAGAAATTCCAACAAAAAGAGTATTATACCAATTGGGATCGGCGTCATGTATTCAATATCATCGGTAATTACAGGCTAAACCCAAAATGGGATATCAATGGCAAATGGACCTTTCAAACCGGGCAGCCCTATACGCCCATCCTCGGTTATTATATTGAAAAGGTTCCTGATGCATCAAATCAAGTTTATCGTACGATTCCGGGTACGCGAAATGGGGGCCGCTATCCACTTTACCATCGCTTGGACCTGGGGGCTGTTTGGCATACAAAAGTGAAGGGAAAGAAAATGGATGTTTTCATCCAGATCGTGAATACCTATTGGCAGAAAAATGTATTCCGCTATGCCTACCGATTTGGCAGTACGATCAATGGGGTTGATGACGATGGGGATAAAGAAATTGATGAAGCAGATGAAGGTCGTCCCCAGCGAGGGGTCATTAACGGGTTACCCATTATTCCCAGCATTGGAGTGACTTTTGAATTTTAAAAGAATCATATTATTTATTTTCGGGGTAATTATTTCATCTTGCGAGCCTGTGGATGATGCGGTCAAATATGAAGAAAAAATAGTGGTCTTTGGAAATTTGAAAGCCAATAAAGGTATGATGGACACTATCTATGTTTCAAGAACGTATACGATTGATCAAGCCCATGAACAGGAAACCAATTGGATTAGTGATGCAGAAGTAGCCATTCGATCCGGATCAGAAATATATCCATTTGGACCTGTTCAACACCACCCCGGAAGGTACACTATCGGCCCACGATCGGGATGGAACATGGTTCATCCAAATGAAACGTATGAATTGTCCGTAAAATGGAAGAACCACAACCTTAGTTCTCAAACAGTGATCCCTGATACATTACATATTCAATCCGTTCAGTCAACCAGTTATCAATGTGATGGAGAACAAATCTTAATTGACCCGATCAATCTCTATTTGGGTGACAATACAATGCGGCGTATTCAGTATGCGATGAAAACAGGAGATTTTTCTACTTTAAAAATGGATACGGTGACCTATAAAGAGGGGAGTTGTTATACAACGAGCTTTGCCTCGATTCCCATGTTTGTCATCAAGTGGAAGGCAGAGAGCGATCCCGGAATGATTCGGCTGGTGAGCGATGCACTGGAAGATACGCCGGCGAATGCGATTGTAGATACAAGCCTGTCCGCCCATATCTTTAAAGGCCACATGGCCAGGGATATCAAGGGTGATTATTACTGGCCAAATCCGATTGTATGGCATTTGAGCCAGGAGTATTTGGATTTTGGCTGGCTCTCCTTTAATTATACCGGTGTTCATTTAATTGAAATCCAGGTGGCAGATGAGTCATTCCAAAAATATTTTAAAGGATTTCCAATCGGTCCGCCGCAAAATCAATACATCCTGCCGGAAAGCAATATTGAAGGGGGATATGGTTTGTTTTCATCAACCCATTCCATTTATTTTTTAGTCTACGTAAAAACGGAAGAATAATGAAAAAATTGATTGTTGTTTTATTTATAATTATAGGATGTACTGAAAGGGAAAGTAAAAATCCCAAAGGGCTCCAGACAGAAAATGTTATATTGATCACTCTGGACGGTGTCCGCTGGCAGGAGGTATTTACAGGTGCCGATCGTAATATTATCAATGATTCGATTATGGTGAAGGATTTAGTAGGCCCTCGAGCCAAATTTTGGAAAACAGATGTCAATGAAAGGCGCGAAACATTAATGCCTTTCTTATGGGAAATCATAGGCCAAAATGGTCAGATTTATGGAAATAAAGAAAAGGGCAGTGTAATGCGGTTAACCAATCCCTATCTTTTTTCATATCCGGGATATAACGAATTGCTGGTAGGGTTTAATGATGATAGCGTCAACAGCAATGATAAGAATTGGAACCCCAACACCAATGTGCTTGAATTTATTAATCAACAGGATGAATTTAAAAATAAAGTAGCTGCCTTTTCATCTTGGGAGGTGTTCGATTGGATTATCAATAAAGAACGAAATGATTTCACTATTAACTCCGGTGGATTTCCACTGGAGGACGGTTTGCTGACCGCCAAACAAAAATGGATGAATTCATTCATTTCTGAAATCCCGTATCCGAATTATGGTACCGGCGTTCGATGGGATGTTTTTACATACGAATACGCATTTGAATATTTGAAACTGCATAACCCCCGCGTTCTTTATATTGCTTTTGATGAGACAGATGAATTTTCCCATCAAAGGGAATATGACAAATACCTGTCAGCTATTCAAAGATTGGATGGTTATATAAAACAGATTTGGAATTGGACTCAATCCCAGAAAAGGTACAGGGAAAAAACCACACTTATTATCACCACCGATCATGGCCGGGGGGATTACACAGACGGGCGTTGGAGTTCCCATGGGAAAAGTATTCCGGAAGCGGAATATTTATGGTCCGCCATTATTGGTCCCGATACGCCGGCATTGGGTGAAATAACAAATGCCGATACCGTAGCTACCAACCAGATCGCAGCAACAATTTCCCATTTATTGGGGTATGATTATGAAAGTAATCGTCCAGCAGGATCAGTTATTAAGAGAATGATTAGATGAATTAGGGCGTTCCCACCCCGTGGACCCAAACCAGTTGTCCACCCAAGAATGCGGTAAAAGAAACTATCCCTACCATTAAGGCAAGGAAGGCCAAGGCTAAAATATCCACTCTTCTGTCTTCCATATTTTTAAAGAATAAATATATCCAGGTAAGGAAAAGAACAATCGATCCCCAAGTTACCATATTTCCCATCAGTTCATGGCGCTTTAATAGTTCAAGAATTTCGGTGGAATAACCCATCTGTCCGGCGCGGGTTGCTTCCAGTTCACCCGTTAAAGCGGAAAAAATTGAAAAAGCTGCGGCTAACCCCAAAAGCCACATACCGATGACGCGGCACATCCAAGAAGGCCGCCATAATTGAACCGCATGAAGAATCAGGGCACCGTACAAAAATGCGATAGGGAAGTGCACCAGGGCTGGATGAAGGGGAAAGTTCACGGAAAAAATTAGTGAAAAAATTAGAGTTTAAAGTTATAATTTTTTATTTTTCAAAAGGGTATCGATAAAAAGTGTAATCACAGACAAAATAAAATCCGTAAAATGAGGACATCCTACGGAGGTCATTATGAAAAAAATAATACTCAGCTTCATTTTAGTTGGTTCCTTAAATGCTCAAATACCATCATCTTTGGATACATGGCAAAATATTTTACAGACACCGGAGATGTTAACCTATTTTGAAGGTGTTTTTAATCATTTAGGAATTGTCGTTGAAGAAACCGGGGAACAGTTCACCATTCATCATACAGGAAAAAGCTTCAAATTTGAAGAAGGA
>JAYEFG010000100.1:0-2222 GCA_034658595.1 Fidelibacterota bacterium
GGATAATCATGATCCACTTTCCGAAAATTCATTTTGCTCCCGGCCTTTTTGATGGTTGTGCCTAAACAGCAAAATAAATGATCCACCGGAAACATTTCTTCCCAGGGTGGCATATCAAAATCAATTACCTTTTCTATTCGTTTTTCATGGTTTATTAATAATGGGCGTCGAACAGGTGTAACCACCTTGTTATACGTATCCGATTCTAAACATAACTTCAATACTTCAGCGCCAACCAAGCCGGAACAACCCAAGACTAAAGCGTATTTTTTTCCCATTAATGATTCACCTTAATTTTATATATTTGTCCGCCCTTACCAACGGCAAACCCAACATTGGATCTTTTGGAAAAAGCCACAGCGGTCAGGTTATTCACTTCCCAATAATGGGGATGCCAGTTCTTTCCATTATCAGTTGTCATATCAAATCCTGATGGTCCCACAGCAAAAAAAATATTGCCGCGGTAATGGGCCACACATTCACGGTATTGATGGGTTTGTTTTTCAGGAAGGTGCCATGTTGCACCGCCATCATTCGTGTATGCCATGGTATTTTTTATGGACTGATTGGTGTAATCCCCACCCACGGAAATACCCACTTTTTTATTCTTAAATGCGACAGAATATATGCCCGTACTCTGGCCGCCATGAACTACCGGTGTTTCTGCCACAGACCAATTCATACCGCCATCTTCACTCTTGAATACTCTGGATTTCACGCCACCCATCCCCAACCAAACTGTCTTTCGCCCCTGAACCGAAATACCGGTACCGCTGGCAGCAAAACCAAATTCGGGATTAAGTTTATGGGGAAATCCTTCCTTTGGAATTTCATGCCATGTATCACCCCCATCCGTGGTTCGAATGAGCAAGTACTGGACATCCACTGGATCGCTGAATGCGATCCCATCATTTTTATTCCAAAATGACATGCCATCAAAGAATACCCCTTCACGATCATCAAAATAAACAAGTTTCCAGTTTTGACCCCCATCGGTGGTTTTATAAAATCGAGCAGGAGAAGCGATGCCCATCACAATAGCGGTGTTTTTATTAAAGCCTTCTACATCCCGAAAATCGATCTTTTCCATATTGGGAACGGATATATTTTCCCAGTTTTTTCCACCATCTATGGTCCGCAAAACAGTCCCCCCTGTTCCGCTCACCCAAACCACTTTCTGATTTACCACACTCAATCCCCGGAATGATGATTCAACACGACTATCAAGTGTTACAAGTGAAATGGATTGACCAAAGGTCAGACTAATGAATAATGGTAAAAAACGGGTCATCAATTTGCCATGGTCATGATGACACCCATGAGGTCAATCCCGTACCAAAGGTTGGCAATTCTGAGGTTTTCGTTAGCGGCATGTTGGTTATTATCATGGTTCGCAATGGGTACAATAATGGCCGGCTTTTTTAACAAATCTGTAAATAAATATAATGGCAAAGATCCACCCAGCGCTGGCATAAGAATAAGTTTATCCCCCACAAATGCCCTAACCGCTTTAATGATGGCTTTGGCGTTGGGCTCTTCCATGGATGTACGGGATGCGATATAACCTGAGCCTCGGCGATCGACCTTAGCGATCTTAGGATATTTCCGCCGTGTTGCCATATCCGGTTCATCATTAACAATATGAAATCTTTGGCTACGGATATGAGCTTCCACTTTATCCAGCATATCCTTCGGGTCATTCCCTTTTACGAGGCGCACACCAATAGCAGCCGTGGCGGTATTCGGTATTACATTCCGCGCTTTCTTCCCCACATTTCCACTGGATAATCCTTTAATTGTTAGGGACGGCAAGAGCAATCGTTCATTAATGCTTCGGCCATTACCTTCTGTATATGCCAATCCCAATTCCTTTTTTAATTGCCTGTCCACATCGGGAATTTTACTTAATTCAAATCTCTCAAATTCAGAAAGAGGTACCACCGTATCATAAAATCCATCGATTAATACTTTTCCATTTTCATCTTTCATGGTTGCAATTAGATGGGCCAAAGATTGTCCTGGCACCGGTGCCCAGTTACCATAATGCCCACTATGCAAAGATCGGGTCGCCCCGTAAACGGTTATTTCCATTCCCATTACGCCACGGACGCCAAACACCAATTGGGGTTGACGGCTTTGGTGCATGGGGCCATCACAAAACAGCCAAATATCGATATCATCCAAAAGCGCTTTATGTTTGGTGAGATGTGCTTCCAAGTTTG
>JAYEFG010000101.1:0-30313 GCA_034658595.1 Fidelibacterota bacterium
TACAGCCTTTATGATTGCAGCCTTCCGAGCGGAGGAAAAAAAGAATAAAAATCCCCTATTCAAAGATTCTTACTCAAAATATTACGTTAATGACGAAATGAAAAAGAATGCAGAAAATCTAACCGCAATTAATCCGGAATCAAGAGACATGATCCGCTACCGCATTCGGTATTTTGATGATAAAATATCTGAACATATTGAAAGAGGCACAGAACAAATTGTTTTGTTAGGCGGCGGGTTCGATATGAGGGCCTGTAAATACGCTCACCGACCTCCCGGACAAACTCTTCGGAAGATGAAGATACCAACCCTGATGTAGAACCGGCCTTGTTGATAAATATCCCCCGGCTTATCGGTTTAAGTATGCTGACAACTGTCGGCATCACCGGTCTCAACGGACTACCTACAATGATATTCAATTTGCCTCCAGAGTTTCCAACTCCTGGATACAGCTTTCGTGCCATGGCCACTACAGGAACTGATGATCATGCCTTGGCCCTTGCAGCCGTTGAGGTTCCGCTTTTTGTGATCGTGGGTAGCGATGATGAAGCTTTTATTGGAGAGCAGTATGTACCAGTAATCACAGCACATAGCGATGGTATAGTTGTTCTTGTCAATGGAGAAACTCACGATGGAATCCTTCACAGCAAGGAAGCCATGGATGCCATTAAGGATTGGCTATTACCAGAATAGGCGGCAATTGTTTAAATGTGAAAATATAAAAGATAGATTTTTGTACATATAGTATATCATGAAATAAGATTGTGTAACGGTTCTAACCGCTAAGAGATATCCGGCCGTTAATTTATTAGATCCGCTCAAACCTCCGGTCCAGTTCATCCATAGATAACTGAACAATAATCGGCCGGCCGTGGGGACAATAATAAGGATGTTTGGTGCCGAATAAGCGATTCACCAATTCCCGCATTTCATCCACATTTAAGACATCACCAGCTTTTACCGCCGCATTACAGGAAAAACTGGCGGCCAATGCTTCCTGGAAGGATGCATATTTCTTCTGTGTCTCTAAATAATTATCCAGCATTTCCCGGATAATCGTCTTTTCATTCCCCCAGGCCATCTCCGAAGGGATCGCCTCAATCATGACTGTATTCTCACCAAACTCTTTCATACGGAATCCCATTTTTTCCAAGTAGGGCAATACATCCAGAAGGGTTGAAAAATCATCGGGAGAAAATTCCATCACCTCCGGAAAAAGCAGTGTCTGTGCCGCCATGGGTGTTGAATCGAAGGCTGCCATGGCTTCTTCAAATAAAACTCGCTCATGGGCTACATGCTGGTCAATAATTACCAATCCGCTGCTGATGGGCGACACAATATATTTAGAATGCACCTGCCAGATATTTTCCAAGTCCACCCGCCCTGTATCCGGCTCCGGGCGCGAGGCTAAACGGGAAGCATAAGATTTTGCCCGCTCCACCGCCGGTTGAAATTTAATGGCGGAATCAGTGGTAGATTGAAGATTCAACCCCTCCTGATCCGGGTTTGTTCGTCCCTCACGCGGGATAAAAGCGGTGGGGAAATCAAATTGACCAATTAATTCGGGTTTTTCAAAATCCGGTATCGTACTTAAAATTGGATTTAGTGCTTCCTCAACGGCTGATTTCAATACGTGGTAAATTCGCCATTCATCCTTGAACCGTACTTCCGTTTTCATGGGATGAACATTCACATCCACCTGGTCATGGGGCATTTGAATATTGAGGGCGAAAAATGGATATTCTCCCCGATTAATGATCGATTTATAGGCACCGTAAACACCGGAATTCATCAATCGATTCTGGATAAAGCGGTCATTTAAAAAGATATATTGTTCACCGGGACGGGTGCGAATCAAATTGAGATTCCCCAGGAATCCTGAAATGGTATAGTCCCCTTTGGTCAAGTTGACAGGCAACAACTGGTCTCGGTAAGCGGGATCCATAACATGGACAATTCGGCTTTCCAAATTTTCAGATTGCAGGTTGAGTATATCCCGCTTATCTGAAATTAATTTAAAATTCCGCTCCGGATATGAAAGAGCAAAGCGGCGCACCATTTCTACGATTTTGCGGAATTCCATTCGGGGACTTTTAAGGAATTTTTTCCGGGCAGGCGTATTATAAAATAAATTCCGAATCGTAATGGATGTGCCCTGCACAGCAGGTGCCGGTTGAACTTCACCCAATTTACCGTTTAGAATGGACATTTCTGCACCATCTTCACTACCGTTTGTAGAGATCACATTCACTTCAGAAACAGATGCAATGCTGGCCAGCGCTTCACCCCGAAAGCCCAAAGTATCAATAGTAAAAAGATCATCAACAGTTCCGATTTTACTGGTGCTGTAGCGCTCAAAAGCAATGGGCAATTCATTTGCAGAAATGCCAGAACCATTATCGGTTACTTGAATGAACTGCTGGCCTCCTTTTTCTACTACAATGGTAATTTCTGTGGCGCCTGCATCGATGCTGTTTTCTACCAATTCCTTCACCACGGAGGCAGGCCGTTCCACCACCTCTCCAGCGGAAATTTTATTGCGCAGGTCTTCTGATAATTGTTTAATCATTTATTGTTATGGCCCACGAAACACCCGCCTGCTCCCGAAGGGCGGACAGGGGCGAAAGACACGAAACAAAAAATTCTATAAATAGGTCCTGTGACAAAAAAGTACATGTGTCATCCGTTCTCGAATTTTGTCCATCTAAAAATATTTTCGAGCTTTTCGTGGATTTCGTAGGCATATGGTTCCACCTTAAGCTTCAATCTTTTCAAGGGTATGCAGGAATACCTTACGGTGAAGATTCTCCGACTTATCAATTAGTTTTTGAACATCACTTCTTTTTTTGGTACAATAATCTTCATCGTCTACCCCCGCCAGGTTGATGAGTACATTCATGGATGCGCCTCGTACTCCCGACAATCCTACTTCCGCCGCTACACCGGCATCACTCACAGAATTTGGATTACCTTTTTTCACCAGCACCTCCGCCAACTCAATGACGCGAAAACACAATGTGGCCGCTTCAAAAGGTATATCTATAGCATATTTATTGGCAGTATCCACGGATGCATTTTTAATTTTTTGTGCGTTATTATTGGTTGCAGAAAGTCGATTGGCCGCCATCACTTGGTTAAATGCGTTGGTGTCTTCGTCCACCAAAAATGACAAGCGGTCTTTAATCTTTTGCGCTTCCGTGCCAATGGACTCCATCTCCCCTTTGGAACCTTCAAATCCTTTTTTCTCATGGGTCAATGCTGCCACCATGGATGACAGGGCCGCCCCCAGTGCCCCAGCCAAAGCGGCTACGGATCCACCCCCCGGTGCAGGACTGTTGGTTGATAATTCATCCACAAATCTGCCAGCAGTGTGTGACATCAATTCCCCAGATTTTTTCCCTACGGCATATTCGATAATTTTTTCTTCCGCTACAAAAGACGCTACATCATTCAATCCCAGTGATTGAACAGCGGTTTCTATTAAATCCGTTTCAGGAACGCCCGTTGTCCGTCGTTGTTTCGAAAGATAATGACGCCCTGCCATGAGAATTGCTTCCAGGGGTACGAGTCCCACCAATTCGCTCCCCGTAACGCGAATATTCCGTTCATCGGCTAATTTGCAAGCAGCGTCAAATACATCATGGATGGTGGAAACTTTATAATTATTAAAATTGATGGAAATTTGCGCACGCTTGAAAGTATCAATATACCATCCGACACATTTTACATCCTTGAACATACCCGGTATTTTCACGGGGCTTCCGTCAGAATTTCTAACTATTTCGCCATCCAAAATATTGGGGGAACTCGGGTTTGGAATGCGTTTGCTTCTGCCGCTTTCACGCAGTTCAAATGCAATATCAGTGGCCAAGCGCTGATCGCGAGTGTTGAGATTAATATTATAAGCGATGAGAAAATCCCGCATGCCCACGGCTGTAGCACCGGCACCGGCGTTGAATTTGGCCGGACCAAAATCGGGATGCCACCTGGAATCATTTAATTTTTCAGCAAGACATTCATATTCACCCTTACGGATATTGGGGAGGCTTTGCCTCTCTGGTAATTGGGCAGAATATTCATATAAATAGACTGGAATCCCCAGATCATCACCTACCCGCTGTCCCACAGATTTGGATAGTGCAATGCATTCCTCATCGCTCACATCGGCGATGGGAATGAAGGGACAAACATCCGTGGCACCCATCCTCGGATGAGCGCCTTTATGTTTTGACATATCAATAACATCAGCAGCTGCTTTAATCCCCTGGAAAGCCGCTTCTGCAACTGCATTGGGTGATCCTACAAATGTAACCACAGTACGATTGGTATCTGCGCCGGGATCCACATCTAATAGTGTAATTCCATCCACACTTTCAATCGCATCGGTGATAGCTTTAATCTTGGCCCCATCACGACCCTCACTAAAATTGGGAACACATTCGACTAGTTTCATTATCCTGCCTGTGCAATTTTCAATAAATAACTCATTAGAAAAATAACAACAATCAGCATCGCTATTGTACCAACCAATGATCGTTTACTCCGTCGATGTTGAATCAATCTTTTGAAAAACTTTTCCATTAAATCCCTGCAAACAAAAACATGAAAAAATTAACAAATGGACTCATAACCCACCAAATCGGTGAAATGTTGGTAAACATGCCAAACAGGATTAAACCCATTAAAATTTGGGGGCCGTACATTTGAAGTTTCATGACTAAATCCGGGTTTTTTCTTACCATCAATCCTGAAAAGATTTGTGAGCCGTCCAGAGGCGGAATCGGGATCATATTGAACACAGCCAGCATGATATTGATTTGAGTAAACATAAGGAGCATGGTAGTCAACGCACCCATATACCCCGTTAATCGGATGATGGTTCCGGCCACAAGCGCAAGAAGTAAATTGGCAGCAGGTCCCGCAAAAGCAATTTTCATCATATCCGTCCGGGGATTGGCCAGATAGCGTGAATCCACTGGTACAGGCTTGGCCCAGCCGAAGCCCACAAAAAGGATCATCAGTGATCCGAATAGATCCAGATGTGCCATGGGATTCAGACTCAGCCGACCGGCATATTTAGCGGTAGGATCACCCAATTTATTGGCCACCCACCCATGGGAAAATTCATGAAATACCAATGCAAATACCAGGACCGGGATCAACATTAACAGGACTTCTGGCGCTAAACGAAACAACATTATTTAAACCTGGGATGAAAGGTGCGGTGCACTTCCTGCAAATGTTCCTTGTCCAAATGGGTGTACACCTGTGTGGTGGCAATATCAGCATGCCCAAGCATTACCTGTACGGAGCGCAGGTCAGCACCCCCCTCCAATAAATGGGTGGCAAATGAATGACGCAAAGTGTGGGGACTTACTTCTTTTTGAATGCCCGCCGCTTCAGACCATTTTTTCAAAAGAATCCAAATCATCATCCGGGTAAGTTTTCGGCCATTCCGACTTAAAAACACTTCCGGTACATTTGGATTTTTATCAGCCAATGACGGCCGTTCGTGATTCAAATAATTTTTCAAATTCTCCCGGGCAATAGGACCGATAGGCACGAACCGCTGTTTGTCCCCTTTCCCTTTCACACGGATCATTTCCGAATCCCAAAGGATATCCCTGGTCTTGAAATCGCACAGTTCCGTCACCCGTAATCCGCAGGAGTACATCATTTCATAAATGGCCAAGTCCCGGCGGGCCATGGGCTCCTTATCCGGAATAATACTGAGAATCTGGTCAATCTCCTGGATGGTGAGTACATTGGGAAGTTTTTTGGGAACTTTCGGGGTATCCAATAATTGAGCCGGGTTATCCTGCATGTGGCCTTCTGCCACTAAAAAATTATGGTAGGTCCGAATGGAAGAGACGGCCCTTTTTATAGAATTGGCGGCCATACCTCTGTCATTCAATTGTCGGATATAGGAGCGAATGTGTCCCAACGTCACATTTTTAATGGTTTTGATATTGAGGCCAGACTCAAGGAATTGATGGTACTGGGTCAAGTCCCGTTTGTAGGACTCCAGTGAATTACGGGCCAGGTTGCGCTCCACCTTGAGCATGGTCATATAATCCTGGATAAATTGTTCCATCATGCGTCCATGAAGGCCGCTTCAACCGCTTCGCATAGAATATGTTCTGCCAATAGATGTCCCTCCTGGATGCGTTGGGTATCATTACTCGGAATACAAATCGTCACATCGCCTCCATTGGTCATTTTACCGCCGGATTTCCCGGTCAATACAATCACCTGCATCCCTATTACTTTTGCTGCATCAATAGCACAAATCACATTGGCAGAATTTCCGCTGGTAGAAATCGCCACCAACACATCACCCGCCTCGCCCAAGCCCTCGATCTGGCGGGAAAAAATGGATTCAAAATCGGTATCGTTTGCCCAGGCGGTGATAAAAGAGGAGTCCGTTGTAAGGGCAATGGATGCAATGGCAGGCCGATCGTGATCTCTGAGTCCACCCATGAGTTCGGCTGCCATATGCTGAGCGTCAGCGGCCGACCCGCCATTCCCGCACCAGAGGATCTTTTTTCCACTTTTAGCCGCATCAATCATCATTTGAGCGCCAGTTTGGATATCATGAGCACATTTTTCCAGCATGGCAGATTTTACATCTACACTGTCTTTAATTATTTGGCGTAAATCAAGCATTATTCAATTAATTCTCCATATTGTTCTGCGGTCATGAGTTCATCCAGTTCACCTGAATCACCAATGGATACTTTTACAATCCATCCATCACCAAAGGGATCCGAATTCACCAATTCGGGGCTGTCTTCTAAACTTTCATTTATTTCTATTACCGTACCGCAGATGGGTGCAAAAAGGTCAGCCACAGTTTTAACTGCCTCGATTGTACCAAATGGTTCATCTTTTTCAATTTCCTGGTTCACATCGGGAAATTCAATAAAAATAATATCACCCAGTTCGCCCTGGGCGTGGTCGGTAATTCCAATGGTTACATTATCACCATCAACCCTAATCCATTCATGTTCTTTGGTATATTTTAAATCCTGTGGCAGACTCATTCTGCTTTGTCCTTTTTTTTGTATTCAAATGTTTCAAGGAAACTTGTATCAAAATCCCCGGAGCGAAATTTTTGATCTTTCATAATGGCCTGGTGAAATGGAATCGTTGTTTTGGGACCTTCGATAATTGTCTCTTCCAAGGCCCGTTCCATGCGGTTGATGGCCGCTTCCCGGTTAGGCGAATGGACGATCAACTTCCCGATGAGCGAATCATAATGGGAGGGAATCTCATAACCGGCATAGGCATGGGAATCCACCCGAATTCCCTTTCCGCCGGGCATATGAAAACTCGTGATAAGCATGGGGGACGGGGCAAAATTCATGTCGGGATTTTCAGCATTGATCCTGCATTCAATAGAATGGCCCCGCAGTTTCATATTGTAAAGATAATCAGGGAATTTATCCCCGGCATGGGTTCGTATCTGCCATTTGATCAGGTCTGCACCTGTCACCATTTCTGTAATGGGGTGCTCCACCTGGATCCGTGTATTCATCTCCATAAAGTAGAAATCTTTATTTTTGTCCAGAAGGAATTCAACGGTTCCCACCCCAACATAGTTCACGGCCTTGGCGCCGGCCACAGCCGCATTACCCATCCGCTTCCGTAATTCTTCATCCACAGCAGCGGAAGGAGATTCTTCTACCAATTTCTGATGGCGGCGCTGGATGGAACATTCCCGTTCACCCAAGCTGACTGCATTCCCGAAGGCGTCAGCTAAGATCTGAATTTCAATATGGCGGGGATTTTCGACAAATTTTTCAATATACATGTCCCCATTATTGAAAGCGGTAAGTGCTTCATTGCTGGCAGTAGAAAAGGCACGTGCAACTTCACTTTCTTCCCGCACCATACGCATCCCGCGTCCGCCCCCACCGGCAGACGCTTTAAGCATGACGGGATAACCCATTTCATTGGCCAATTCCCTGGCCTCTTCCCCATCCTTCAATATACCCTCATTCCCGGGAATAACAGGTACGCCCGCTGCTTTCATGGTTTTTTTCGCCTGGGCCTTATTCCCCATGGCGTTGATGATATCCGCATTGGGGCCGATAAAGGCAAAACCATTATCCTCGCAAATTCTTGAAAAATCTGCATTCTCTGCCAAAAAACCATATCCAGGATGAATCGCATCAGCATTAGTGATTTCCCCCGCGGCAATAATACGGGGAATATTGAGATAAGATTCATTGCTGGGAGGCGGACCGATACAGACCACTTCATCGGCAAATTTTACATGGAGGGAATATTGATCTGCAGTTGAATAAACGGCGACGGACTTTAAGCCAAGTTCATGACAGGCGCGGATGATTCGCAGTGCAATCTCACCCCGATTGGCAATCAGGATCTTTTTATACATACTGAACTCGGATTAGGACGGATTGATTACAAAAAGGGGCTGATTGTATTCCACCGGCTTTCCATTTTCCACTAGAATTTTCCTAATGGTGCCGCTTTGTTCTGCCTCAATCTCATTCATAATCTTCATAGCTTCAATAATGCAAAGGGTATCCCCCTCTGACACAGTATCACCTTCTTTGATGAACGGTGGAGAATCCGGTGATGATGCCGAATAGTATGTCCCGGGCATGGGAGACAGGATTTCCTCACCACCCGCCAATTTGGCCGGGGCAGATGCTTCCGCTTCAGATACCTGTGCTGCAACAGGAGCAGCCGTTGTGGTCACAGCTGGTGCCGGACCCGAACTCACATTCACGCCGGCGGACTTCACCACGCGAAACCGACGCCCCCAAAAGGTAACATCAATCTCATTCACATCACTGTTTTCTAATATATAAATTACTTCTTTGAGTTTATCTTGCCACATGTGTACTCTTAATTATTTATGTATAACCGCTGAAACTACGATTAAGATTTCACCCGTTCAATATATTCTCCCGATCGCGTGTCGATTTTTAACACTTCACCTTCATTGATAAATAATGGTACTTGAACCGTATATCCTGTCTCCACTGTGGCCGGTTTGGTGGCACCGGTTGCGGTGTTGCCTTTTACACCCGGTTCTGTATGGGTAACCTCCAATTGAACGTGGGCCGCCATACGGATATCCAGGACTTCTTCACCATCAAATAGGATATCAACGTTTTTACCGCTTTTGAGAAAATTTTTCGCATTCCCCACCAGGGCATTCATCACATTAATCTGGTCATAAGTAAAATTATCCATGAAAATATGTGAATCGCCGTCATTATATAAAAATTGCATCGTTCGTGCTTCAATCCTCAGAAATTCCAGTTTAACGCCTGCATTGAACGTTTCGTCAAAAATTTTTCCTGAGGCTATATCCTTCAGTTTAGTTCGGACAAAAGCAGGACCTTTCCCCGGTTTTACGTGGAGGAATTCTAAAACGCGCATGCGTTTATTTTTGTGCAGGATCACTGCACCGTTTTTTATATCGGATGTGGTTGCCATTTTTCTCCCTTAATCAGCCTGGGAATTTACATTCCCGAATAGATAAGTCGTTGAGAGTTTTCTCAGGAAATTGAATGGATTTTCCAGTAAGGAACCGTTCCCCGCACCAAGTCTCGGGTTTGGGTTAAATCCTGGACGCATTGATCCAAAGCAGCAATATGTTTTGCATATTTCGCCATATCAGCACCGGAAAGGATTTTTAAATAAGAATTGATTTGGTCATCCGTATAAGGAAAAACAGGCCGGTGGTCCCGGATTTCTTCTGTAGTCATTTCCAAGGTACGGATATAAATGCTATTCTCGGTGTACTCCCTGAGAATCAGGGAAAGCCGTGCATAGAATTCTTTAATTTCACCCCTATTCAATAACCCGGACTTATCCAATTCATCCAATTTTTTCAGTGCGACGGAATCGGGTTCATCCAGGAATTCTGGCTTTGCTTCGTAAGATACTTCCCATTTCATTCGCTTTTTCCAAATCATCACCATACCCACAAAGATCACCACCATGAGAAGGGTCAATATAATTGTTTGGTACGGCAACGGAAATTGTACGGGTACGGGATCCTTGATGGGCATAATGCCCCCGGCGGATTGCTTAAAACTGGGGTCCTGTTCGGTGACAGAAATCACATCAATAAACACCGAATCAGCGCTAATTTCATAGGCCAATGTGCTGTCCCCATTTAAGACATTTATTGATAGGCCAGGGATAGTCACACGGCCCGTATCCCAGAACACCAGTTCAAATTCGCCCACATAACCGTTCTTACCATCATGAATGGAAAAAGAGCGAACCTCCAAAGGATCTTCCAACTCCCATTCTGGAATTTGAATGATTTGATCTTTTGGCGATTGAATCGTAACGGAATAAATTACAGGACTGCCAATGGTGGTATAGGTGGTGTCCAGTTCTACTATCATATCTACTGATTTAGATGATTGATCCTGATTACAGGAATTGAGAAGGATCAGGCTGATATAAATAATTTTTTTCACGAAGCTAATACCGTTTTTCCCGCCGGCGGAAATAGGTCATGAGTGGTTCCACGTAGTCCTTATCAGTCCCCACATTGATTATATCAAAACGACTGCGGCCGCATTCTTTTTCGAAGATTTGCCACTTTTCCCTGATAGAATTTGAGAAATCTTCCCGTTCATGTTTTAATGACATATCCACCCAGAACTCCTCCCCTGTTTCAGGGTCATGGACTTTAATTAATCCCAGGTCAGGGAGGATTTCTTCTGCCGGATCCGCAATGCGGATGCCAATCATATCGTGCTTTCGATTCGCCAGTTTCAGGGATTTCCAATAACCATCATCTAAGAAGTCAGAAATCAAAAAGACCACTGCTTTTCGTTTGGCCACATTCATGAGAAAGTCCAAACCTGATTGCAGCGACGTTCCCTTCCCTTCCGGTTCATGAAACAACACTTCCCGGACTACACGAAGAATATGGGAACGGTCTTTTTTAGGGGCAATATATTTTTCAACATGGTCAGAGTATAAAATGAGTCCCACCTTATCCTGGTTTTTAATAGCTGAGAATCCGAGGACAGCTGCAATTTCTGCCGCCAGTTCAGATTTGAACTGATTCACCGTACCAAAATGACCGGAACGGCTCACATCCACCATAAGAAAAACAGTCAATTCACGCTCTTCCTCAAATATCTTAACGAATGGTGCATTACTCCGGGCGGTTACATTCCAGTCGATTAAGCGAATATCATCACCGGGGGAATATTCCCGCACCTCGGAGAAGGTCATACCGAGGCCCTTAAATACAGAATGGTATTCACCACCGAAGAGGTCATTAACCAATCCCTTGGTGCGGATCTCAATATGCCGGACTTTTTGCAGTATCTCTTTTGGAATCATGGTTTAAGGATAAAGGTAGAAGGAAAAAGGAAAAAGTATTGTTTAGTGATCAAAACGATTGCTTGGTAACTAATTATTCCTTTTTACTTTTTCCTTATTCCTTGTTTACGGAATTTCTATGGAATCAAAAAGTCGCTGGATCACATCCTCGGATGTGAGTTCCTCCGCTTCTGCTTCGTAAGTGAGTATGACGCGATGCCGCAACACATCTTTTCCGATGTAACGCACATCTTCCGGTGTAATATATCCCCGATGCTCTAAAAAGGCCCGTGCTTTGGATGCGAGAATTAAATTGATGGTGGCTCGTGGACTGGCGCCATATTCAATTAACTGGGATAAATCCCCCAACCCATATTCATCT
This sequence comes from Fidelibacterota bacterium, assembly GCA_034658595.1. Taxonomy (GTDB): domain Bacteria; phylum Fidelibacterota; class Marinisomatia; order Marinisomatales; family TCS55; genus TCS55. Next base: position 11,714 of record JAYEFG010000101.1, read on the forward strand.
GGATTCCGTGTGGCAAAAACCAGGTTCAAAATATAGTCCTCAACCTTTTCATCCACATAAATGTCATTAATCGTCTTTTGGGCATTGAGAATTTGCTTTGATTGTACAGCAGGTTTAATTGGTTTTAAATCGCCTATTCTGGCAACTTGGCGCAGGATTTTTCTTTCTTCATCCTTTTGAGGATAGTCCACCTTCAACTTCATCATGAAACGATCCACCTGGGCTTCGGGCAAGGGATAGGTTCCCTCTTGCTCAATGGGGTTTTGGGTGGCCAATACCAAAAATGGTGCATCCAGTTTGAATGTATCTTCACCAATGGTTACTTGTCGTTCCTGCATTGCTTCCAGCAAGGCACTCTGCACTTTCGAAGGGGCCCGGTTAATTTCATCCGCTAAAATAATATTGGAAAAAATGGGTCCTTTCCGTGTCTCAAATCCACCGGTTTTCTGGTTAAAGATTAACGTACCCAGCAAATCGGCTGGGAGCATATCCGGGGTGAACTGAACCCGTTGGAATCCAGTATCGATGGCCTGGGCCAGGGTATTGACGGTTAGGGTCTTAGCCAGTCCCGGTACGCCCTCTAATAAAAGGTGACCATTAGCAAGAAGACCTATCAAAATTTTATTTATAAGTTCATCCTGACCAACAATAACTTCGCCGATTGATTGGCGTAATGGATCAATGAAAGATGACTCTTTGGCGATTCGAGCGTTAATTTCTGAAAGACTGAATTCTGACATAATGTTTTATTGTGTAAGGTGTTTGAGTTCTGGGATTTCCTTGATTTCTTTACCAAGGTATTTGAGTTCAAATTTTACGGACTGATACAATTCATGTTCCGGATATTCTTCGAGAAACATGCTGTAATTGGCCCGGGCCTGATTAAAATTGGCAAGCATATTGGCCTGAATAAATCCCTGCATAAATAATGAAAAGGGAACTTGTTTGGAATTGGGGTACAGGGTTCTCAAATTTTCATATTCATCAATCGCTTTTGAAAAGTCCCGCATATCACGGTAGTATATTTCAGCAATCAAGTATTGGGCTTTCGGCGCTTTTTCATGTTCGGCATGTTTTTCCACAATCGTACTTAGCAATTCCAAGGCAGCGGCAGAATCACCATTGTTGCGTTTGATTTCCGCTTTTGAAAAAAGATCATCGGCTGATTTAAATAATCCACATCCGGTTATAACCAAGGCCACGAATAGGGGTAATAATTGTCTTGTTTTCAATTGATTTCTTCTCATTTTAAGGCGGTGAATTTATAAGAAATGTGTCTCTTCCACCACCTTGAATCCTCACTTACGAATCGCTGGAAAATTTGTTCCTTTAAAAAGAATATAGAATACCAAAAAGAATCTGGTTTAATTTGGGATCTTCGATGCTTTCAGCGTAATCAATCCGCAGCGGGCCAATGGGCAAATTGATTGTAAGTCCAAATCCGCGATTCCATTGCAGGTCCTTCTGCTTAATGGTTTCGAAAGAATCGGAAATATAGCCCCCGTCATAAAATAATACACCGCCCAAACGCCATACTAACGGGAACCGCACCTCCCAATTGGTGAGTAGTTTTACTGTTTTACCCAAAGGAAGCGTTCTGCCGTCTTCCGCTTTATAAGTCATAAACTGAAGTGGTTTCCAGGCTCTCAAGGTATTGCTCCCACCCAAGTAAAACTTTTCAAATAATATTGTTTCATATTGATCATATTCAGCCGTCCAGGCAGTGATTAATCCTGCATTAATCCTTCCGGCGACGGTTATATTTTTTATCGGCGAAATATATTGCCTTAAATCAAGTTCATACTTGGTGTAGGCCCGGTTCCCTCCCAAGATACCCCCAAAAGTATTCATTTTAAATATGACTACATTCCCCTTCGTAGGATAGACCGGATTGTCTCGATTGTCCTGGTGAAGATGGATGCTGAATTTTCGCTGTTCAATATTATCCCTGAATACTTTCGATTCATCAAAGCGTTCCAATCGAATACCAATATCCAGGAACGACCGCAGGCGATTCCATCGAAAAATATTTGAATACTGCAGTCCAAATCTCCTGACATAGGCTCCTTTCTCATCCCCATAATTTTTAAACTGCTGGTAAAACACTTTTATCTGCGTCGGCAATTTCATAGAAAGGGGGCGTTGATTAGAGATCTTTACATCTAAACTGAAGCGCGGGTAAATAAACCCCTCTTCTGTCGGCATGACGATTGATCCCCTGGCATCAAATCGATTTTTCGTTCCCAGTAACATACGATCCACCCATTGGACGGAACCGCCTAAACCCACCATCGAATTCACACCCGGCACATATTCGATATCTTCCTTGCCAAAATCATAGTCCTGCCACCCCCGGTTTTGAAATTCCTTGATCCGCACTTCAATATTGATCAAGCTGTCCACATCAGCGATCGGGTGGGTAATTAACCTGACAGAGGCAAAGAATCCTGCTTGGAGGAGGGTTCGTTTCGTTTTATCCATAAGGCTCTTCCGGAATAAATCTCCATTTTTGAATGAAAATTCCCGCCGGACATAACTTGAATCAATGAGTTCTGTACCTGCCACCCAAGCCTGGTTGATAAATACATCCGGGCCCTCATCAATTTGAATAGTTATATGGACCGAATCCTGGATATCCTGCTGAATATCCAAGCGGCAAAAGAGTTTACCTTGCTCTTGGAATGCTTCATCTACAAAGGCCATGTTTGTATTGATTTGAACGGGATCGTAAGGACTGCCATCCTCCAACCCTAATAATGAAACAATTTTTCTTTCTTTAAAAGAATGCAGCCCATGAATTGTTACAGAATTGAGGAAATATTGTTTTCCCTCCCGGATAACAAAAAAAATATCAGTTTCATCATCTGCAACAGCAAAGGAATCTTTAACAGCTACTTCAAGGAATCCGTTTGAATGATAAAAGTTTTTGACAGATATGCCATCCAGTTTGAGAAGTCTTCGGTCAAATTCAACCCGGGAGAACAATAAAAGGGATGATGGTTTTAGCTGAACTTGGTCCAGGAGTTGGCGGTGGCTGAAAGATTGATTACCGATAAAGTTAACACTATTGACCACGCGCATATTTGGACTTTGAGCAAAAAGGGCTATGGTGGCGACGGCTGCCGCCAGAAATCGGGTTATTTTTTGCATAGATATTTAGTTTAGTATACGCGGCGAACGCGGAATTTCATGTAGAATTTACCGGTCTCATCCACGTTTCCAACAACTGAGAAATTAGGATTTAATTTATATTCTACACCTACCTTGTTTTTATAAGCGGCCCCAAGGGAGAAAGACCTGCGATAACTAAAACTAAAATTTTCATTTACTTTGGCACTAATACTGAATGCTTCGCCTTCCCCCGGTCTTAATAAATCACCTGATATTTCTACATCCTGAATAAGTCCGGCTGATTTTAATCCCGTGGCTCGGACAAAATTCCGTTCCAATTGCCTTTCCAAGTAAGCACCAAGAATGGTTTGAGCTTGTGTGCCGAGACCTTCAGTTGTAAAGCCTTCTTCAGCCACTCGCGTGTTAAATGTGAGTAATTGGAGAATATCACTTTCAGTATAACCTTTATCACTATCAAACCGCCATTCAGGATTATCGAATGGACCGTACACACCCAGGATGATTTCAGCATCACCGATTCGTGTTGAAGCTGTCACTTCCATAAAAGGATTAAAACCCTGACCATCAAGGGTCATTACGCCCCGGAGATTTTCAAATACATCGCCTACATAATAATAAATTTCACCTTCTATAAATTCAATTTCACCTGAATAATTCCAGTCACCATCAAATTGTTTTGATGTAGCCAATTCACCTGATATTTTAGCATCAATTTGTGAATTACGAATTGAAAATGTATCCTCAATCGGAAAGCGGATGTTATAATTGGTTGTTACCCTGCCTTTCTCTACACTGGATGTCAATGCTTCATTTCCAGCGAATTCCAAATAAATTGCACCCTCTTTGGCAGCAATAACTCCATTTACCTCCAAGGTATCCTTTCCTGATATTGTTACATCTACATCTGCAAATCCTTCAATATCACCATTTAAGGAACGAAAGAAAACCCTTTCACCGAGTGCATGTAAATCAAAATGCGGTTCAAAGAACTTGGTAAAATCCATCGCACCTGTAATGGATAGATTTTGGGTTGAATCAATTTTTCCCTGAGAATCGTAAAGTGCACCGATGAAGGAATTTATGGATAATTGGTTTTCCTTCAATTCACCGGATGCGAAAATCTGGCGAACGGGTTCATCCATCAAAATGGTATAGACTTTCCCCTGTTCTATATTAATACTCCCATTTCTGATCAAGTTTTCAGGCGGTCCGGTAATATCAAGGCTGATATGAATATCACCAACAATGGAATCGGTTTCAGCTAAATATTCTGATAAAAAAACTGCTGATTGAAAATCACCTTTTATTTTTACTTCCAATTCTCCCCCAGGATGCCACTGTTGTGCGTTGGGAGATGCAAGGTCATAATCAACTGGCAGGGATGCTTCTCCTTCTATTTTATTCCCCATCCATTCCGAGGTAAAATTGCTGAATTCAACCTTTTTATTTGCGTAATGGCCTTTCCCAGTCACTGTCCCAAGGGGTATACGCCCGTAATAAGCATTCTCAATTTTTCCATCCAAATCAAACTGTGTTTCTTGTGAATTACCCCCCAGTTCGAAATCACCGGTAAAATTTCCAAATAAATAGGGCTTCCACTTCGGGGTGAACTGGGTTAAAAAAGTTAAATCAATATTTTTAAAACTGGATTGAACATCCACTTGCCTTGGTTTGGTGGTATCGGCAATGATGGGAAACGTACCCATTATTTGAAATCCCGTTTTTTCACCATCGGTCAGTGTAAGTTCTTCCAAATGTAATATGCCTTCTCGAAATAAGGTGGAAATATAAAAATCATCAAATTGCTGATTAGCGATTTCTCCATTTTTGATGGTAACATCCAAACTCACATCACCAAGATTCATATCTTGTCCAATGGAAACTTCACCAAATATATTTCCCGTGAGATCATAGCCAAAATCCCTATCCACCAGTTTTAATAAATCCGTTGTTACATTAGAAAATTTCAGCCTTCCTTGGATTGGATTGGTTTTTATAAATCCGTCGAAAATTCCATCATCCACATGGACTTCAAAAGGTTCGAAGGAAAACCGATCATCGATTTTAATAATTGTTAATGGCCAGGGGTTTATCATAAAATGATCCTGATAGGCAATTTGAAACCGGTCTAATATTAAAACACTGTCATTTTGAACCGAGCCGTTCAACTGGAGGTAATCCTCTCCATTTTTAAGTTCAAAACTTGAGATTTCCACACGGTCTTCGAGAAGCAGAAACTCTCCCGATCCGCTCTCAAAACCATAATTATTCCACATTCCACCGCTAAATTTTATTTTGACCGAGCCGTCCCTAAAATCGTTTAGGTTATCTAATTGGCCTAAAAATTCAAACGCAGATAATGAAATATTTTTATACTGAAATCCGTTAATAATTAAATCAGCCGATATCCCCAATGTATCAAAAGGGCCAGTTAATTCCATAGATCCTGTTGCCCACCCACCTGATAATGAATCCGTCCAGAAATTATTAATCAAATAGGTTGATGCATCTGTCAAAGCCAAATCAAGATTAAGGTTTTTACCTTCGAAATGGGCTGATCCATTCACAGCAACGATAGAAGGACCAATTGTCACTGTGATTGGATTGGTAATGGTTAATTCGAAATCTCTGTAAGAAACACCCCCTGAGAATGAGGAGGCCTCTTTGTCAAATATCAATGATTCACTGATTTCAGCATTAAGGTCGAGGGCTGTTATTTGTTTCTCAAGAATTTCCCCATCAAGCAAGAAATATCCTGATAAGTTTGTTTTGGGCTGGTCCACTATCCATTGACTTACATCCAATGCTTCCAATTGAACAGTCCCGTTAAAACGTCCTTTGTCCTCAAATAAGCCCTGTATTTTCAAGGTAGCATCATTCCCCTCAAGTTCAAGTGATTCCAACCGAAAATAATCCGAATGTCTGGTTAAATCAAAACTGCCTCCCATATCCAGCCCAAGTTCATTACGCACGAACAAATCACCCACGAAATGGGTGAGATCCGATTCAAAATGAAAGGTAGCCGAAAGCCTGGACAGATTGGGTTGCAGCGGTAATTGGGTAAAAACCTTATTGGGAATTTCATACTCCGATAATTCCAACCGAGCTCGGACGGATGATTCTTCTCCCCGGTCATAATCAAATTGTCCACTGACTTGAAATTCGTTCAGATTCGCTTTTCCAATATCTACAGTAATACCCCTGGAGGATATCTTTCCGACAATATCATTAATATTTACGTCAATTCTTGGTCGAGCGCAGAAAACTTCGAACTCCCGCAAATCAATTTCCATGTCAGATTCACTGCTTTTCACCATGCCATCAATGAGAAAATGGACTGTTCTGCTAGAGTCATCATAGGGAACATATATATTTCCATCCACATGCAGATCGCGAATATTTAAAGGGATTTTTTCCGGTGCAAAATTAAATGAATCGATGGAAACCGATTTATAATCTGATTCAAAGTAGGGCTGAATGGCTACATGTGAAACGGATAGTTTGTCAATCTCAATCTGCCTTTTTAATAATGGGAGGATTTTTATTCTTGCCGTAATACTCGGCAAAAATACAGTAGCACCATTTTCATGAACCATGGATATATTATCCGAATAAAGTGTTGAAAATAAATGGCCGGATAATTCACTGATTTCAATTCCCCATCCGTTTGCATTCATTTGGTCATTTAGATATTCTTCAATTCGATCTTGCCATATACTCGGTCTAAAAAGCATAAACCCCGCAATCCCTATTGCGAGGGTGAGAATGAAATAAATGGTTTGGCGTTTGGTCATTTACAGATTGATCGCTTTGGCTCTCATATGAAGTTACGGGACTTCAGTTCCATAAACAAAAAAAGCGTCCCGAAATGGAACGCTTTTTTTTGTTCGATTTTTAACTGTAGGTTAGTCTACGACTTCAAAGTCTGCATCTTCGATCTCAGCGTCATCTTTCTTCTTGGACTTGGCTTTCGGCGCATCCTGTGGTGCTTCTGTACCGGCTGCAGGTCCTTCTTCTTTCGCTGCTTCATACATCTTGGATGCCACTGCATTCCATGTTGTATTCAGTTCATCTATGGCAGCTTTCAAGTCATCGGTACGGGAACCTTCTTTTGCTGTTTTCACTTTAGCCACAGCATCTTCCAAGGACTTCTTTTCACCTTCATCGAGTTTGTCTTTATACTCTTCCAGGTTCTTTTCTGTCTGGTAAATTAGCTGTTCAGCCTGGTTTTGCATGTCGATCATTTCACGTTTGGCTTTATCTTCTCCTTCGTGCTTCTTCGCATCGTTTACCATTTTTTCCACTTCGGAGTCTGATAGGCCACTGGATGCTTCGATCCGAATGCTCTGCTCTTTACCGGTTGCTTTATCTTTGGCGCCCACATTCAGAATACCGTTGGCATCAATGTCAAATGTCACTTCAATTTGTGGAACACCACGGCGTGCCGGTGGAATTCCATCTAAATGAAAACGACCAATGGTTTTGTTATCCACAGCCATTTCACGTTCACCCTGTAATACGTGGATTTCAACTGTAGTCTGGTTATCCGCCGCAGTAGAGAATACCTGGGATTTTTTCGTCGGAATTGTTGTATTCCGTTCGATCAATTTCGTGGATACGTTGCCAAGTGTTTCTATACCAAGGGAAAGGGGTGTTACATCCAACAGGAGAATATCATCAACATCACCGGCTAAAACACCACCCTGAATAGCAGCTCCTAAGGCAACCACTTCATCCGGGTTTACACTTTTATTTGGTTCTTTACCGAAAATTTCTTTTACTTTTTCCTGAATCTTAGGCATCCGGGTAGAACCACCAACTAAAATCACTTCATGGATATCAGAGGCACTGAGACCCGCATCCTTAATCGCTTTATGACATGGTTCAATGATTCTTTCAACAAGGTCAGTAACCAATTCTTCGTATTTGGCTCGGGTAAGGGTCAGGTTCAAATGCTTTGGCCCGGATGAATCTGCCGTAATAAATGGCAGGTTAATTTCAGTTTGTTTTGAACTGGATAATTCTGTTTTAGCTGTTTCAGCTGCTTCACGCAAACGCTGTAAAGCCATGGGATCTTTCTTCAGGTCAATGCCATCACTTTTCTTGAATTCTGCAGCAATCCAGTCAATCACTTTCTGATCAAAGTCATCACCACCCAAGTGGGTATCCCCGTTGGTAGATTTTACTTCAAAAACACCGTCACCCAATTCGAGGATTGAAATATCAAAAGTTCCGCCACCTAAGTCAAATACAGCCACTGTTTCTTCTTTTTTCTTATCCAATCCGTAAGCGAGGGATGCTGCAGTTGGTTCATTAATAATACGACGGACATTCAATCCGGCGATTTTACCCGCATCCTTGGTAGCTTGACGCTGAGAATCGTTAAAATAAGCCGGGACGGTAATCACCGCATCCGTCACCGTGGTACCCAAATGTTCTTCTGCAGTCTGTTTCAATTTCTGCAGGACCATAGCACCGATTTCCGGTGGTGTATATTTTTTATCGCCTGCTACCACGACAACAGAACCTGAGGCACTCTTACCGACTTTGTAAGGGACTTCTTCAATTTCTGTTCCCACTTCATCATACATCCGCCCCATGAAGCGTTTGATTGAAAATACTGTATTCTGCGAATTCGTCACAGCCTGTCGTTTCGCCGGCTGACCTACAAGACGGTCTCCATCTTTAGTAAAGGCAACAATGGAAGGGGTCGTACGACCGCCTTCGGTGCTGTTAATTACTGTCGGTTCTCCACCTTCAAGAACAGCGACACACGAGTTGGTTGTTCCAAGGTCAATTCCGATAATTTTTCCCATTTGATTACTCCTTAAAGTGGATGAAAAATAAATTCTGCACCATTAAGGACAACTATTATGCCAAGAGGATTAGTCAACCGATATGGCAGACTTATGCAATTTTGTCGCTATATATGACAGATATAGACTAATAACAGTCTAAGAATCGAGAGATTTTACCGGTTTTTTACCCTGGTCGGATTCTTTTTGGGGAGATGCTTTTTTCCTGGATTTTGCTTTAACGGGTAAAAATTCGAAATCTTTTCGTATTGCATCAACTTTAATACCTTTTGAACCACTAAAAGCTTTTCCCAATAACAATTCAGATAAGCGGTCTTCTAATGAATTTTGTATTTCACGCCGTAGGAATCGAACCCCATATTCAGGGTTAAATCCTTTTTCAACAATTAATAACTTTGCCTTTTTAGTTACGGACAATGTTAATCCGATTTTATCCAAATTTTCATGGAGATCCATCAACTGTAAATCAATAATTTGAAGCACATCTTTTTTGGTTAAAGGATGGTAAACAATAGTTTCATCCAGGCGATTTAGGAATTCCGGGTTAAAAGTACCTTTTACCTTGTCCAGAATCCGATCACGCATCACCTCATAATTGGCTTCTTCAGAATCTTCACTAAACCCGAATGATCCGCCGCCCTGGATTTCTTTGGTACCGATATTGGAAGTAAGAATAATAATGGTATTCCGGAAGTCCACTTTCCTTCCCAAACCATCCGTCAAAACGCCTTCATCAAATAATTGCAACAATACATTAAAAACATCAAGGTGCGCTTTTTCAATTTCATCAAACAGGATAACTGAATAAGGATTTCGGCGGACTTTTTCCGTCAATGCGCCACCCTCTTCATAACCCACATATCCGGGAGGGGCACCGATAAGACGGGAAACAGAGAACCGTTCACCGTATTCACTCATATCCAGTTTTATAAGCGCTTCTCCGTGATTGAATAAATAATTGGCCAATACTTTAGCTGTTTCTGTTTTTCCTACTCCTGTCGGGCCTAAAAATAAAAATACACCAATGGGGCGGTTTGGACTTTTCAGACCGGCCCTAGAGCGCTGAATGGCTCGGCTCAATCCATCAATGGCACGATCCTGACCGACAATATTAACAGACATTTCCTCTTTCATCTTCAGCAGTTTCTGACCTTCTGTCTGGGCCACCTTTCGAACCGGTATCCTTGTTACCATGGAAACCACTTCGGCAATACTGTCTTCAGTCACGCGGATGGGATTGGAGGCTTCGTCTAATTGCCAATCCTTTTGGAGGTTTTTCAATTTCCGTATCAGTTTTTGTTCCGTGTCACGCAGGTTAGCCGCATCCTCAAATCGCTGTGCCACTACCACGGAATCTTTCTCCGAGCGGACTTTTTCAATTTCCAGTTCAAGATCAATGACTTCCTGGGGAACTTTCATATTCAACATATGGGATCGGGAACCGGCCTCATCCATGATATCAATGGCCTTATCCGGTAAAAATTTATCGGTGATATAACGATGGGACAGGTGCACGCAGGCTTCAATGGCATCATCATCATAAATCACATTGTGGTGTTTTTCGTAACTGAGCTGAAGCCCTTTCAGAATCGCAATGGATTCATCCAGATTAGGAGGCGTTACATTCACCTTTTGGAAACGACGTTCCAAGGCACCATCTTTTTCTACATACTTCCGAAATTCATCAAGCGTGGTTGCGCCAATGCAATGAATATCACCACGGGCGAGAGCCGGTTTAAACATATTCGATGCATCCAGGGAACCTGAAGCGCCGCCCGCACCGACTAAAGTATGGAGTTCGTCTATGAATATAATAAGATTATCTGTTTTTTCCAGTTCAACCATGATGGTTTTCATTCGTTCTTCGAACTGACCGCGATATTTCGTCCCGGCTACAAGCCCAGCCAAATCAAGGGATAAAATTCGTTTATTATGAAGTAGGCGGGGCACATCCTTGTTAATAATTTTTTGCGCTAATCCTTCAATAATGGCGGTTTTCCCTACTCCCGGCTCACCGATCAAAACAGGATTATTCTTTTTGCGACGGGATAAGATTTGGGCCACCCGCTCAATTTCATCCTTCCTACCAATGACTGGATCCAATTTCCCCCGTATAGCCATCTGAGTAATATCCCGAGAAAAATGGTCCAATGCAGGTGTTTTTGATTTTTTAGATTTTTCCTTGCGTTTTGCCGTCGTAGGTGGTTCTTCCTGCCGGGAACCATCCTTGATTAAGTCCACTACACTATCGTAATCCAAGTTATGTACATTCAGAACTTCGTAGGCAATCCCTTCCGTTTCTTTAAGCATAGCCAGAAGCAGGTGTTCATCATCGGCGATTGTGGCTCCCATGGCAGCAGCCTCATTAAACGCATTACGGAGGATTCGTTCTGCCCGTCGCGTTAAGGGTAAATGGCCCAGGGTCATAGTACCGCCGGATGTTTTAATCATATCCTCCACCATCCCACGGATATCTTCGATAGAACAGTCATAAATATCAAATATTTTTGAACCAAGTCCCGAATCCTCCCTGAGGAGTCCAAGTAATAAATGTTCAGAACCAACATAGCTATGGCCCAGGCGGATAGCCTCCTCCTTGGCATATTTCATTATGTGCTGAACGCGCTTGGAAAAATTTTCTTTCATACAGTGCTGAAATTAAACAGGTATAATTCAGTTTCAAATACTATCTGAAAAAGAAAGTGTTCCATTTTCCAGATAATATCGTTTATTCCCAATGGTCGCTACCTCGGGGTTGTGGGTGGTAATTACAAATGCCTGATTAAAATCCGAATTGATCTTCTGAAACAGATCCACCAACCGGTTCGCATTCCCAAGGTCAAGGTTTCCCGTCGGTTCATCTGCCAAGACGAGTTTTGGATCATTCATGAGGGCCCGGACCACAGCCACGCGGAGGCGTTCCCCGCCCGAAAGCTGGGATGGAAAATGATCCATGCGAGCCGCGAGACCAATAAAGTCCAGAAGTTCTTCAGCGTTTTGGCGGTTGCCTTCATTACCTGCAATTTGATTGGGGATGAGTACATTCTCTAAAGCAGTGAATTCCGGTAGTAAATGATGGAACTGAAACACAAATCCAAAATGGGTATTTCGGATTTTCGCAATTTGATTCTTGGAAAGAGAATCTACCGACTCACCATCCAAAATAAGGGATCCACTATCGGGTTTATCCAAGGTACCCAGAATATTCAGCAGGGTTGATTTCCCCGCACCGCTGGGCCCCATAATGGTAATCAAGTCTCCCGCTTCAATATCCATGGAAACATCGGTAAAAACGGAAAGTACCTTTGTTCCGTTACGAAAGGATTTGGATATATTTTCTGCTTTAAGAATCATTTTTCTAAATAAACCGCTTCTATGGGTGAAATCATCAAGGCTCTTCTGGCAGCAATGAAGGACGATAAAATGACCATTCCTAACGAAATAGACAAGATGGTAATAACATCTTTGGTAAAAATCACCATGGGTAAATAAGGGGTAAAATAAATATCTTCAGGCAGTGTAATGATGCCAAATACATTTTGTAGGATGATAAAAATTAACCCGATTCCCACTCCGGCGAAAATGCCCATACCCCCGATCATACCGCCCTGGTGCATAACAATGGAACGTACAGTATCCTGAGTGGTACCCATAACCTGTAAAATTCCAAACTCCCGTACTTTTTGCGCTGTAACCAACACTAAAGTCGTCACCAGGTTAAAACAGGCTACGAGGATAATTAGGCTGAGGACTGCCAAAGCGCCAATGCGTTCAAACTTCATAGCACCGAATAATTCTGCGTGGAGATCCCCCCATGTTTCTACTTTTGCGCCGGGGAATTGGGACCGGATTGAAGCGGCAATTGTTTGAACATCAGCATTTTCTTTAAGTCGAATATCCACCCCGTCGGGTCCCTCTTTTCGAATAAATAGTTTGCGTCCCACTTCAGAAGGAATAAATGCAATCTTATCATCCAAGTCCAACACTTGGATATTGAATATTCCCCCAACTACACATTGGATTTGCCGCGGTATGCCCCAGGCTGATCCCTGGTCAATTGGACTCATAATCCGTAAACCGTCTCCAATAGACAGGTTCAGCCGCCGAGCGGTCATTTCACCCAAATATACTCGGGGTAAATCAGCATCTTTTCCTGTGATCATGTTTAATTTATAAAATGATGCGATCATTTTAGGATCAACCGCCTTGAGCAACACCATGCGCTGGGTATCACTCCTACCCAGAATCAACCCTTTCCGCTCTTGGAACGGCATCACTGCTTCAACCCCATCTATGGCTTTTAAATCCTTTATATTTCCTTCCAAATCTGTAAATCCACTAACTCTTATGTCCCCTTCAAAACCGATAATACGGCTTACCACACGGGATTCAAATCCATTGAGAATTGATACGGAAAGAATCATTGCCATACAGCCTACGGTTAAGCCGATAATAGCAATCCATCCTGTAAGACGGCTGGGGCCGGCGCCTTTGCCTCCCAGCATGAAACGGCGCGCAACAGAAAATGAAAAATTCATTCGTACTTCAAGGCTTCCGCCGGTTCGATCCGTCCCGCTCTCGCCGTGGGCCAAACTGCTGCTAAAATGGCACAAACTGTTGCAATAAACATAACAGATAAGATATCCGAAAAACTCACATCCATGGGTATAAAATCCATAAAATAGACATCTTCCGGTACCGTGATCAATTTAAAATTATTCTGGAGTCCGGCCAGCACCACGGCCAATAATGATCCCCCTGTGGCCCCTGCCACCCCGATGATCAATCCGTTGGTGAGAAATACTTGCTTCAATTTTCCTTGGCTGAGCCCCAAAGATTTTAATAGTCCGATCTGCCGTGTTTTATCAATAATGATCATAGCCAGTGCTGAGATGATGTTAACTACACCCACCAGCGCAATAAGGCCGAAAATAAACAGGATGGGCCAGCGCTGGACATCCATCCATTTGAATAGAGCACGGTTCTTTTCTTTCCACGTCATAACCATGAAAGGATAGGCTAAAGTACTTTCAAGGGATTGGGACACATCCTGAGCAAGATTAAGGTCATCCAAACGGAGTATATGGCCAGACACTTTGCCATCCATTTGGAATAAGGCATGTGCCTGTTCAAGGTTTATAAAAACCAGTGAATTATCATATTCCGTCATGCCGGAATGATAAAGTCCGCCAACAGTAAATTGTTTCAAGCGTTTTTTCGAAACATTTAGTGTAGCCAAGTCAAACAAAACTATTCGATCTCCTAATCCAATGCCAAACTGATCGGCAAGACGTTCTCCCAAAACAATCTGGTTTCCCCCAACATCACTTGACCCCTGGGTTAGCATTGGGTTGATAAAGTCCATTCCGCTGGATTGAATCCCTTCGACAATAACACCCTCCGCTGATCTTCCTTTTCGGAGCAAGGCGGGGCCTTGAATAAATGCTGATCGGGATATGACGTAATTGGATAAAACACTATCCATACCAGCAATCTCCTGTTGGATAGGTTGATTCAGGAAATGCCGGACACGTATATGACCGTCAAAATCAGCGATTTTTTGGGATATGACCCGTTCAAATCCATTCAGGATAAACAGGGTTATGAGAAGGGCAGAAATACCTACAGCCAATCCCGCTACAGACAGAACGCCCGCAATACGGGTAAAACTCCCTTTTTGGGTCGAACGCAAGTAACGGGTCGATAAGTAAAAAGGGAAATTCATTTTGTATTAAACTAAACCCTTTTACTCGTTAGAAAAAGTAACCCATTATTGGTGAAGTTATTGAAAAATTAATTTGGAATGCCCGCCTGCTCCCTGAAAATCGAGGCGGGCAGGGATTGACTATGTCAATCCAAGCATTAACATAGTTAATGCAGTCCATATCGCCCAACATTCTATTATTTTTTATAATCTTATTTCTAATGATTTATTCTTCCATACGCATGGCCGGGAACAAAATCACATCTTTTATATTCACATTTTCCGTCAGAAGCATCACCAGCCGATCCACACCAATGCCTACACCGCCGGTGGGTGGCATACCACATTCCATGGCCTGGAGAAAGTTCTCATCCACCGGCTGGGCTTCTTCATCGCCCCCTTCGGCCAGACGGGCCTGGGATTCAAACCGTTCCCGCTGATCAATGGGGTCATTCAATTCAGTAAAGGCGTTGGCGAATTCAGCGCCACCGATTATCAACTCAAACCGTTCCACCAAATGGGGATTCCCATTCCGATGCTTTTTTGCCAGGGGAGAAATAGCTTTTGGATAGTCGGTAATAAATGTGGGCTGAATGATATTTGGCTCCACCAATTCACTAAATAAGTCATCCAGCAGTTGACCGTAATTGGCCTTGTCTTCAACGTCAATATTATGCGCTTTACAGACTGCTTTCATTTTTTCGTCCGATACTTCGGTCAGGTCTTCTCCAGTGGCCTCTTTCAAAAGGTCTAAAATAGGCCGTCTTTCAAAAGGTTTGGATAAATCAATCTCCATATCCCCCCACTTGAGTTGAATGGCATCGATGCTCTCCGCTACAGAACGAATCATATCTTCCACCAAATTCATATTGTCTTCAAAATCGGCGTAGGCCCAATAAAATTCCAGCATAGTGAATTCGGGATTATGATTTCGATCCATCCCTTCATTCCGGAAATCTTTGGCAATCTCATATACCCGATCGATGCCGCCAATGATGAGACGTTTCAGGTAAAGTTCATCAGCGATTCGAAGATATAGATGCTGATCAAGTGCATTATGATGGGTGGTGAAAGGCCGTGCGTTTGCGCCACCGTAAAGGGGCTGGAGGACGGGCGTTTCCACTTCGAGGAATCCCATATTGTCCAAATGGTTTCGTAGCCCCCTGATAATCTGGGCCCGCTTCACAAATGTATCCTTCACTTCCGGGTTGACGATCAGGTCCAAATGGCGATTCCGGTAGCGCTGTTCCTTATCAGCAAAGGCATCGAATGTTTCACCTTCTTTTTCTTTCACTACCGGCAAAGGACGAATGGATTTACACAACACCGTCAATTCGCTGGCATGGATGGATATTTCACCCATTTTTGTTTTGAAAACGTATCCCTTAACACCCACAAAATCGCCCATATCCAATAGTTTAAAATGGGCGTAATTATCTTCACCTACATCATCCCGGCGGATAAAGATCTGGATCTTCCCTTTCAAATCCTTGATATGAAAGAATGAAGCCTTTCCCATTTTTCGCATGGACATGATTCGTCCTGCGATATCCACATCCTTTTTTTCCAAATTATCAAAATCAGTGAGGATGTCAGCGCTGAAATGGGTGGGTTCATATTTTTGGGGATAAGGCTCAACACCTGCTTCCCGTAGTTTGGTTAATTTTTCTTTCCGAAAATCAATGATTTGATTCAGGCTTTTTTGCTCGTCAGACATTTTTTATGCTTCCTGTTCTTCTACATTTACACCCAATTTATTGATCAAAAAGGCATGGATAAATTTATCAATATCTCCATCCATCACCGCCGAAACATTCCCCGTTTCTTCCTTGGTGCGATGGTCTTTTACCATGTTATAAGGATGGAATACGTAGGACCGAATCTGGCTGCCCCAGGCGATATCCATTTTTGTATCTTCAAGGTCTTTCATGGCTTCTTTCTCTTTTTCCACTTCCGCTTGGTACAAACGCGCCTTTAACACTTTCATAGCTGATGCTTTATTTTTGTGTTGACTTCGTTCATTTTGGCACTGGACAACAATTCCCGAGGGAATATGGGTAATCCGAATGGCCGAGTCCGTCTTGTTTACGTGCTGTCCACCGGCACCGCTGGCACGATAAGTGTCTATTCGCAGATCGCCCTGATCGATCTCAATTTCAATTTCTTCATCCGAAGTTGGATAAATAAATACCGAAACAAATGAAGTGTGCCGCCGGCTGTTGGAATCAAATGGAGATATCCGCACCAACCGATGGATCCCCGCTTCTGCTTTTAAAAGTCCGTAGGCGTAATCGCCTTTTACTGCCATGGTGAGGTCTTTGATCCCGGCCTCATCTCCGGGCTGGTAATCCATAATCTCCTTTTTGAATCCCTTCCGCTCGATCCAACGCGAATACATACGGTAAAGCATCTCTGCCCAATCCTGGCTTTCGGTGCCCCCTGCTCCGGGATGAATCGTAATAATGGCATCTTTCGTATCCTGGGGCTCTCCAAGAATCATTTTAAGTTCAAGGTCCTCAATAGTTGTGACAAATTTATTTAATTCCGTATCAACTTCACCTAAACTTGCTTCACCTGCTTCGGCGAATTCCAGGAGCACTTCCACGTCATCCTGGGAAGTATTCAAATCCTCCCAGAGTTTAATCTCTTTTTCAAGCAGGGATATTTTTTTCAGGAGGGTTGAGGCCGCCACATTGTTATTCCAAAAATCAGGCATGGCGGATGCCTGACGCATTTTTTCTAAATCGGCTTGCTTGGTTGATAAGTCAAAGGTACCTCCGCAATTCGATATATTTCTCCTTAGCGGCGGCGTATCGGTCTTTTAAATCGATCAATTCCATATTAGAAATTACACTTTCATTCCAATGGGGTCAGATGAAAATATTTAGAATTTCAGTGCTAAAACGGTCATAACCGCCACGCCGGAAATCAGCATCAACAGTTGGATGAATGATTTTTTCGCATCCGTGTTATGATGAAGTTCAGGAATAAGGTCTGATCCGGCAATATAAATAAATCCACCGGCGGTGATGGGCACAAGTGCCTCAGTGAATCCCGTAATGCTCTTTCCCATTTGAAGGGCGAATAACGCACCTACTAAAGCAAGAGATGCACTAAAGAAATTCACCATTAATGCCTTTTTAACCGACAGCCCCCCATTGATAAGAATTGAATAATCACTTATTTCCTGGGGAATTTCGTGAAAGAGCACCGCCACGGTGGTGGCAATCCCGAGCGGAATACTGGCGGAATAACTGATAGCAATGAGAACCCCATCGATAAAATTGTGCATTGCGTCCCCAAAAATATTCATCGGCACCACAGGATGGATATGTTCCTCAGTTGTGGGATGGTGACAATGGCGCCAGCGGAAGAATTTCTCCATGACAAAAAAGGTGGCGAGGCCGCTGATAGTCCAGAGTGAAACGTAAATAGGTTTTGTACCCGAGGCGTAGGCTTCAGGGAGTAGGTGAATCAAAGCGCCGCCGAATAGACTTCCCGTTGCAAAGCTCACCATATACATCATAATGCGGTCCAGTAGTTTCCGGGATATGGACAGGGTTACAAGTCCCGCCAGGGAGACTAGGCTCACGAGTAATACACTTAGGATTGTGTATGTTAAAACGGTCATAATTTTATTTGACCACCACCTTGGAATTGAAATGATGAACACAGTGAATCATTTCTAACCAATTTATCTGCAACGCTGAGTAAGCTAATCTAATTCGTATCCTCCATTCGACGGCCAAACATTCATCGTTGCAATCCTTTAAAATTTTTCAAAACTCATGCTTTCAAAGGACGAAACATCCTGTATAGGTGTGAAGAATGACTGGATTGTATTCGTCTCATAATTCTTTCTCGAGCAGGACGTGTCGTCCTGTTTTGTTATTTATGGGATTCAAACAAGTTTGGCTAATCCCCCGAGGCGATAAACATCCTGTCGTT